>JAGHVP010000278.1 GCA_018064305.1 Candidatus Equibacterium intestinale
CCTCTTCACCGTCTTCTCCCCCACTCTCTTCACGCTTGCGGCTATTCTTTCTTCAGTGCCGCCATCCATTCTGTAGAAACCGCAAAGAACGGCCTCATCGCTTCCGAATCTGCATACATACCTGTCAGAGGCGGAGAAGAAGCTCTTGGTCATTGAAAGATAATAGACCGCATCGAGAAGATTGGTCTTGCCGGCGCCGTTGTTTCCCGAAATGCAGTTGATTTTGGGAGAGAATTCAAGTTCGGCTCCTTCGATGTTCTTGAAGTCCGAAAGTAATATTCTGGTTAAAAACATGTTTACAGATTATAGTGCAAAATTACTAATTTGTTTGGGAATGCCATATTTTCTGACTACTTTTGTCGGATAGTTTGGAAAACAATAAATCAACAATAAAATGGCACAAAAGAAACACACACCAGCTCAGCAGGAACAGGTTGTATCAACCGTTTCGAGCGTTGAACTCTTTTTCAAGAACAATGAAAAACTCATCGAAGGGGTCATCCTCGGTATCATTGTGGTAGTATGCGGCTTTCTCGCACTGAACAAGTGGTATCTCATTCCGGCCAAAGAAGAAGCCAAGGCCCAGATGTTTACCGCTGAACAGCAGTTCCGCGCGGGCGATTACGAAAAAGCTCTCAATGGAGACGGGAATGTCCTCGGTTTCAAGGATATCATCGATCAGTACGGCAGCAAGGCCGGCAAGAGCGTCTATCTGTATGCAGGCATCTGCTGCTTGCGTACCGGTGACAATGAGGCGGCTGTCAGTTATCTCAAGAAATACTCCACTTCAGACAAAATCATGGCGGCAAGGGCGTTGAGTTGTCTTGGTGACGCAGCCTCCAATCTCGGACAGACAAAGGAAGCCGTTGCGTACTACAAGAAAGCGGCCGCGAAAGATGACAGCCAGTATGCCGCCGGTTATCTGCTTAAAGCAGGTATTGCTTTAGAAGCGGCAGGTGACGATGCCGCCGCACTCGGTTTCTACAAGACCATCGAACAGAATTATCCCAATACTATGGAGGGATATGACATTCAGAAATATATTTCACGCATCGAAAACAAATAGTTTATGGGAAGAGCATTTGAATTCCGCAAGGAGAGAAAGTTCAAACGTTGGGGTCATATGGCCCGTACTTTTACCAAGATAGGTAAGGAAATAACGATAGCAGTAAAACAGGGCGGTCCCGACGTTACCGGCAACCCCCGTCTGCGTGCGCTCCTTCAGACCGCCCGCAGCGAAAATATGCCGAAGGAGAACATCGAACGCGCCATAAAGAAGGCTACCGACAAGGATCAGGCCGACTACAAGGAACTTGTATATGAAGGTTACGGCCCTCACGGCGTGGCAATTCTGGTTGAAACCGCAACCGACAACACCAACCGTACTGTAGCCAACATACGCAGTTACTTCACCAAATTCGGCGGAAGCCTCGGCACAAGCGGCAGCGTTTCATTCATGTTCGACCACAAGTGCACCTTCAAGGTAAAGAACAATCCTTCCATCGACATAGAGGAGCTCGAGCTTGAACTCATTGATTATGGCGCGGACGAAGTATTCGCCGATGTCCTTGAGGATAAGGACGGCAATGAAACCGAAGTAATCAATATCTACGGTGATTTCACCGCCTTCAACTCAATCCAGAAGTTCATTGAGGACAAGGGTTTCGAACTTGTATCGGCCGGTTTCGACCGTTTCCCCAACGGTGAGATGAAGCACCTTGAGGCCGCCGACCGCGAGGATCTCGACAAACTTCTCGAGAAACTCGAGGATGACGACGACGTTCAGAACGTATATCACAATCTCGACGAATAATACAATCAATAACTCACAATAGTATCATGAATCTTACTCACATTGAACATCTTGGAATTGCTGTAAAGTCATTGGAAACGGCAATCCCCTATTACGAGAAAGTTCTCGGACTCAAATGCTACAACATTGAAGAAGTCGCAGACCAGAAAGTGAAGACCGCTTTTTTCAAAATCGGCCAGACCAAGATAGAATTGCTTGAGCCCACCTGCCCTGAAAGCACAATCGCAGGTTTCATCGAGAAACGCGGAGAAGGCATTCATCATATCGCATTTGCAACAGATGACGTTGCCGCTTGCCTCGCAGAAGCTGAAAGCAAAGAGATCCGTACTATTGACAAAGCCCCCCGCGCCGGAGCAGAAGGTCTGAAGATAGCTTTCCTTCATCCGAAATCCACAATGGGTGTACTTACCGAGCTTTGTATGAAAGGTGAATAATTAAATCAGAAGAAAAATAATGAGCACACAACTCGAAAAAGTAAAAGAGCTTATTGAACTCAGGGAAAAAGCTCGAATGGGTGGCGGTGAAAAAGGCATAGCAAGCCAGCACGCCAAAGGAAAATACACAGCCCGCGAACGAATCAACATGCTTCTTGACGAAGGTAGCTTTGAGGAGTTCGATATGTTTGTGACCCACCGTTGCACCAACTTCGGTATGGATAAGAAGACATATCTCGGTGACGGTGTAGTTACAGGTTACGGTACAATCGCCGGTCGTCTCGTATATGTATTCGCGCAGGATTTCACCGTTATCGGTGGCTCCCTTTCCGAAACTCTCGCGATGAAAATCTGCAAGGTTATGGAT
>JAGHVP010000008.1 GCA_018064305.1 Candidatus Equibacterium intestinale
GTACTTACCCGGCATACGGGAACAAAAAGCAGCCCTGGCGTTCCCGAACGGCATAGACATGCTGCGCTGAACAAATGCGTGGCGGAATGACTCAGGGGCTCCGGCTCATTTGGCGCCGGTTGGCCGCGTGGTGGAGGTGTTATGCGTTTCACGGTTGGTGATGCTGCACACGCCGTACCGGCTGGCTACGTGGCTGAGGGATGTCGGAATAGGGGCGCCGCTTAACGCTAAACAGGCGGGTTTTATGCCGCACCTTGAAACCTCCTCCTTTTACAGCCGTCTGTGCCGGGTGTAACGTCGTCGACCAGTCAAGGTCTTATCCCGGCAACACCCCGCCTGTTCTTGACGCTACGGCTTATATTCCGCCATCTCCTCCACCACGTCCGCCCTCAGCCGGCACAAGATTCACAGGTAGATGGACACTTGTTCTGGTGCAAAGAAGCGCCATTTTGTTCTCGTTTGTCGGGTGTTGCAGTGCTACGCATAGAGAACGGCCGGCCGTATATGGTCGGACTAGCAGTCAAAACCCCGAGAAAACGTTGCTAGTCCTTAGTATTTAGCCTGGAAATAGCCATTTTTGTGGGGACTAGCAACGAAAACGGGCCTATTTGACAGCTAGTCCACCGGCAGACTGACCATTTCCGTGGCACAACAGCCCTGTCCGGCCAGCTCAAGCAGGACCTGCCATGCACTCTCCAGCCGGATCTGTCACGAGTGCCAGAAATATGGTGAAATCTGCGACTCGTGACAGAATATCGCGCATTTTGTGCATTCTACATGTCACGACTTACGGGAATATGGTGAAATCTGCGACTCGTGACACGCAAGCCATATCCGATTCATTGTGGAAATGCCAGTCCGGGGTCGCAGGGGTCTTTTGTTCTCATTCAGAGCTGCAGAGCCGCTTCGTGACATTCATCGTCACGTGCGACATACCCCAGAACCATATGTGCCCCGTGTCCCATGTGACGATGCCGCCATCTCCGCCTCATCGTCACACGCCATCGACCCCAGACCTGACTGCGGGCCACATCTCGAATGACGATGATTTTCACAAAGGCATGAAATCATGTCTGGTCGTCCTCGTGCGAAACATCTAAGCACGCTGATGGGCCCCACAGGTGCCTGCAGGGGGGAAAGCCGTGCTTAGATGAGGCCTGCACCCCCGCATCTAAGCACGCCGATGTGCTCCAGACGCACCTGCAGACCATGTTCCCGTGCTTAGATGAATGTCACGAAGCCATAGCTGTGTGGCAAACGAAGCGGTCTCGAAGTAAACTGCATTCAGGACACGCCATGAGTCTACTGGCATCAGAGAAGAGAATGTCGCCGTGGATTGACACTCTCTGGAAAGCACCAGTCCACGCTGATGGCCACCAGAATATGCTATAAGACTGTCGTTTGTGTCCCATGTGCTGACATACTCCGAGTGGCACTGTCAGCGCCGTGCCTGAACATCACATCATCATGGAGCAGGATAAATTTAGTACAGCATCACGAATTCAGTCGTTTTCCGTGCTAACGTTCACTTACAACTGTTGTATTCAAATCACCATACCAGTAGTTGGTGGCATAATAATCCACGGTTCCGTTGTGCCATGAGAGCATCTCGAGGTCGAACTGGAACCTGCTTGAGAATGGAATCACATCCAGGACTCTGGTGCGCAGGAATGCATTGTAGCCATGAGACGACTCTTCATCAGCTCTGGGAGCCCCTCCGTAAGGAGTAAGGAAAGGTACTACGGGAGCCCATGAGCAGTTGAAGTAGTCTTCGGTTCCGGTTCCCATGAATGAAGGGAAGATATCATCGTCAACGAATATCTTCTCATCGCCTTCGCCGTACCAGTCCACTGCATGGTTGTTGAGCGACAGAAGGTCGCCGACATACACTCCTCGGCCGCATATTGTGATGTCGTTCCAGTCAAGGTTCTGGTCAGAGTCATAATCGGGACTGACGGGAATACCTTCCTCACACTTGTGGGTTGCGTGGAAATAGAGAGAATTATCGGTCCAATTGTAGCTGTCTGTAACTGCGGCAAGCACCACATGCACCACTTTGTCGGAAGTGTTCCTTACAGAAAGCGAAGCGCTTGACTTGTAGGGCATCGGGAATCTGCACTTTACCCGTCCGCCATTGTTGGAGAGCCACCACCCTTCTACATCCGGTGCACCGATACCGGCCCCAGCAAAGTGTGCCAGAGGCGCGTTGACTGTTTCTGTACCGTCAAATACAGCACTGAGTGAGAGAGCCTCCACGTTGTCTGTCTTGACATCCAGCAGAGTTATCTCATTTGCAGTGCTGTCGGGCTCGGGAAGCCATATTTCTAGAGTCTGGCCAGGGTTGAGATAAGTCTCCATCGATGTGGGGCTGCCATTTACCTTGCTTGTGCCGGCAAGTGCAGCACCCACTTCCTGAATCTTGCCGTCCAGGGATTTTGCTTCCTTCAGGGTGAAAGTCTTCACAGCTGTTCCTTCAGCATATTTTCTGTAACCGATATGGTAGTATCTTGGAATCTTTACGGTGATATCAGGCTCTTCAAAGGTGATCCTGCACGATTGTGCGTATGGAACCGGCAGGAAGAATGTGTTGCCGCCCACCCCTTCCATTGCATGGTCGTAGTGCGTGTGGGTCAGTGAAAGTGCTTCGGGAAGATCCATGGGGAACCTTTTCATATCGTATGCAGGAATCTCTATCTGCGGCTTCTCGGCACCGTCAAGGTATATTCTGATAGTGCCGAACTTCTCCTTAGTTGTCATCCAGATTCGGGTCACGGCGCCAGGACCTTCCAGGTCGCACATGACCTTTTCGTATCTGCCGGCCACAGTGTCGAGGCGCTCGTATCCTGCACCGTCGTCGTTGGCCCACCACCCCGGCTCGCCGGGTCCTGTGGTACGGCGGTCGTAAGAACTCACCTGGGCCTGCTTGTATTCAATAGTTGGATAATAAGTGACGGCATTCCTGTCTACCATCTCATCCAACAGTGTTTCCAGTGTCACATCGTATGACTCCTGTGTGCCGCCCGAGCAGGCTATGCAGCACAGCGCAATTGAAATCAGTATTATTGTCTTTTTCATAGTTCTACAAAGCTATGAAATAATTTGTATTAAGCATAATTGCGGCGCTGGTGCTGATGAAAGGAACCGCATTGAATAAAACCGATTTTGCAGCAAAGGCTTCATCCGAGCCTTGAAAAACACCAGCTTCAGACAGCTGCTGCCGCCTGCTACTATGACCTGACCAATCATCACCACGCCCTGGCCGATGCCGAGGCGTGTGCCTATATTGCCATAAAGCTGTTGTAAGAGAGAAATACCGTTCTACCCTCTACCTGCGGGGCAGAGAGAGTTTTTCGACGGCGATGTTGCTGCGCGCTTCGGCACAGTCGAGACGGCGGGCGTCGGTGCTGTAGATCATGTAGAGCGAGCCGCGCTCTCCGTAGAATGTATAGTAATGGATTCCCTCGGCGACGAACTTTGTCTTTACTGGCGTAAGTGTGTAGTTGTCAGGATCTATTCTGAAGAACCTGCAGGTAGCACGGAATACAGAGCCGTAGCCTTCGACTGACGATGCACCGTCGACATTGACGCAGAGGTAGTTGTCTCCCTTCCAGGTGAAGAACTCGGGACGGGCGGTGATGGATTCGGGTATTACTTCAATGTTTGTAAACTCGCCTGTGGCAACATTCCACTGCCCATATACGCAGCCCTGGCAGTTCTGGAAACGGGCCGCGAATCCGAAGATGTCACCGTCGAGCGGATACACCACAGCCTCCCAGAACGAATTGCCGGGAAACTTGTCTGAGACATCGGGAATTGCAACGGTCTCCCAATGGTAGAAGTCGGTCGACTTCATAACAAGGCATGTAAAGTCTGCCCCTACTTCCGAAGCACAGCAGTAGTAGATACCGTTGTGTTCTGTAATCATAACATTGAGTCCCAGCCCCATGCACTGTACAGGACCGCCGTCGAGAACATTTGCGCAATGTACATCGGCCTGCGTATTGTATGTGTCAAGGACATTGTACAGGTTCATCGGACGGCCGTCAAGGGTGATTATCTCAGCCTCGTTGTCGAAAGTCTGGCTGTCAAGGTCAAAGGTGCGTGCCACATATGTTGCGGTGGAGTCTACCGAAGGACAGTAAAGCAGGTAGAGTTTGTTGCCAGCGATATAGCCTGTAGGGTCATAGGGTGCACGCCATGTGTCACTTATGCCGTCACCTGCAAGAGCCACATCTATGAACTCTACCTTGTCCAGTTCCGATGTCTTCCATTTAGAGATCTTCAGGTCTATGTCAAGGTTGCCGGGGCGCTCTTTGGTGGTGAGATATCCGGCATTGTATGCGCCGTAATGATATCCGTTGTATTCACCTATGTAGCGGAAGTCGTGTGACATGAGCTCTTTCGATGGGTCGGAGACATTTCCGAGAAGTACGTCAGAAGCCGTATGGGTGCATGAAAGAAGCGCCAGTATAGCGGCCGAAAACAGGATGATCTTTTTCATCATATTGTTATTCTTTGATTTTTCTCAATGTTTCAAGACGGAATGCTCCGGGCCAGGCTACAAGCCAGTTGTTGATACGGTCGGGACGGGACACCGGAGGTGCTTCAACTGCCGGCAGTGCCGCAGCCACAGCTGCATCGGAGGTGGGCGCTTCCAAGCCGAATCCCCAGTAGGCTTCATAATATGCCTCGTTCTGCGCACCGGCCGGGCGGAGGCAGCCGTTCACCACCAGTGTGCCGTCTGATATCATCTGGCAGCAGTTCGCCCAGATGGCATCGGCTTTCTCTTTCCACTGCCTGTCTCCGGTAAGACGCGAAAGCTCTATCCATTCAGGCACCCAGAGTGCGGCATAATAGTCGAGATGGTGGTGCTGCACAGAAACACTTGTGGCTCCGAAAGTGTGATATCCGCTTTTGGTAAAGGCATCATCTTCGGGATATATTCCATCGTAGTGCCATAGCCATGTCGAGAGGTAATATGAGGTTTGAAGAGCGTCGCTCAGATATTCCTGGCTGCCAGTCTGCTTATAAAGGGTGATCGATGACCGCAGCAGCGAAATGGCCGATTCCTTGTCTATGCACCATGTATCAAGTGCACCTGCAGTTGTAAATCCGTTTTCACGCAGCTCAGTTACATAGAAATCGTATGCCCTAACAGCTGAACTGTAATATTTTTCATTTCCGCTTGCCCTGTATGCCTCCAGCATTGCCGGTACCATGAAGCAGCCTACAGTGCCTTCTCTGTAGATACACTCACCTTCTGTGGTCCATCCTTTTGCATAACATCCGTCTGCCTGCTGGTCTGACATCACAAAATCACAGATTGCGAAAGCCAGCTCACGGTAGTTGGGGCGGTCGGCCCCGCATGCTGCGGCAAGTTCGTATGCCTTGAAATAGTTGAGCGCGGTGGTGCCCAGGTTGCATGCATCTATCCTGAAATCGGTCCCGTCAAGTATCTGGTCGAAAATGGGCAGGAAAAGCCCGTTAGGCAGGCGGCAATTATCTGCCCAGCAGTCAAGCACCGCCATTCCCTTTTCAAAAGAATCCATGTTGCCGCTGTCCAGATAATCCTGCAGGAAAGAGCACCCAAGACTGATGTTCTGCCCGCACCAGCCCGATTCATAGCGGCGCCCCTGGCGTTTGTACCACCCTCCGTTGCCGTCAGGAAGCAGTCCGATGTTGAAACCGCGGAAAACACCCTCCTCTGCCCAGAGAGATTCCTTGAAGTATCTTATGCCGAGCTGCCAGACTTCATCGTCAGAAAGGACATCGAACTGCGGATGCTCCATATTGTTCCAGCACCAGTCCAGGAACTGCCGCCTGGCGGTATGTCCGGGCTCTACAGGGCACACAGAAACGTATTGGGCAATCCTTACCTCGTCACCTTTTGAAAGGTTGGTGCTACGCTTCCATCCTGCAGAATACTTGTCTCTGCTGCAGTATGTGAAAGGCATCTCCTTCTCGGGCCAGATGATTCTGTGCGTGACAGATTCAGCCTCTGGCATTATGCCACATGAGAAGTCCTGGGCAGCGTATTCTGGCACGTCAGACCAGGTTGCCACGGCATAACTGCCGCCTTCGCTGTAGACTGCACCGGGGATAGGTGTCCTACGGTACGAATAGGTGTGCCACAACCCGTTTGTAAAAGCATCTTTAGGTTCGAGACCCTGCCCCCAGTGGTTGCCGTCGTAAGAAACCGAAGGTATCATCCACCAAGAGGCCTTCGAGCAATGCCTGAAGTCCACTTCTATACCGGCATTGCAGACATCTTCTTCAGCTGTGAAGGTCCAGTTGATCCTGAAGATTCCCTTGTCAAGTTTGCTTATTTGTTGCTTATATGTTATACCATCACTGGCACAGACTGTTACATTGCCAATAGTTGCATCACCGCACATCAGGCAGCAACCTTTCCAAACATATTTCTCTTCACCTTTACAGGCTGCCAGAAGCAGCGTGAAACAAGCCAGCAGGATAATGGATTTTTTCATAGCCCCACCTCCATTTGGTCTTTCAATTTCACCTTGTAACCTTCGTAGCCGACGATATAGGCACGGAATTCATTCTTGCCTGTCTCATATTGATACGACATGCCTGGTTCGTACATGATAAGGTTCGACTGCAGGAAATGCCAAGTTACGGAAGCCTCCACCGAACTGCCGAAAAAGTCGGGAGCAGTGAATTCCACATTCTCAGGAAGTTTTATGTCCAGGATATGGCATTCGATGTACTGCGAAACGGTGAACTTCACATTTGACTTCCTCATCTGGTCGGAAATTGTGATTGTGGCCGACCTGCCGTTTGTAAGAGCTTTTATGTCTAGCAAAGATATCGGAGCGACGTCGTAATATATCTTCCTTTCTAGTCCGTTTTTCTCAATGCGGTTGAACTTGAGCCAGTCATCCGACTTGGGTTCCACTACACGGACCGGGTCGACGGTGGAGGTGACTTCCAGGACAATCTCTCCACCTTCTCTGATCATAACGAAATCCCTGGGACCTGTGATTTTCAATACCGGGGTGTCAGGCAGACCGTCCTGGGATATGTGCAGGGTGTCTGTGGCTTTTTCAACATAGAAAATAATGTCGGCACTGCGGGCTGCGGACGAATCGTTGAGCCCGGCACTTATTTCATACATCTTGACCTCTGTCAGCTTAGGGTCTGACGAGCTTCCTTTCTTGTCGGATTCTGTCACTGTAAGCCAGTCAGCACCGGCAGGGAGAGTGAAACTTGCAGGTGCGGTGCCTGCAACCTTCACGGTAAAAGTACCGCCGGTATATGTAAACTGATTTGATTTCGGATTAATTTTCACAGCCCATTTTCCTCTTTGACCCGCAGGCCCAGGCTGATCCACCTTGCTGCAAGAAACTGCAGCAGACAGTATTACTAATATGATGAATGCTGCTCTTTTCATAGGCTTAAATAAAATCTGATTTGAATTGCTCCGTATAGGATTGTGACCAGATGCGGGTCGTATGTAGTAAGGCCGGAAGGGGTGAATGATGCACTTCCGTCAACATTCTCTATCTCCACATCTTCGTCAAGCAGCACTCTCGCCTCGGGGAAAGTGGTGATTGTGACCATATTGTCTTCTGGATGATATTCCAGCCAGCTGTTCTCTTCCAGCACAGACTTGTCGTCGAAAGCGTAATAATGGTGGCTTGACGCACCGCCGTAGCAATATGGCAGAGGAGTCCACTCTCCTGTCTCATAATCCTTGAAGAACGGTGCGAATCCTTCACCGGTCTGGTGCGAAGCAGGAACTGCAACATCTGAAAAGAATTCTGTCCTATACAATGCCATTTTGTTGCCTGAGATGTGCCTTTCCTCAGAAACAATCCCGACAAGCTTTCCGTCAACTCCGATCTTTCCAACAGCGATTGTAATGTCGACTGGTGAATAAGCCTCCTGCCAGAGGTTGACCTCCACGGTGTTGTCTTCATGAGCCATGATGCCGTTGTAATACACCGGGAACTGAATCTCAGGAGCAGTGGAATCTGGCCGGCGGATATTTGTCCACATCGTGTGGTCGTAAGGGAATTCACCCAGGTCGGGAAAGGCATAGAAGCCGTCGGAAGAGCCGCCCCATCCGAAATTTACGTGGATCCTGCCTTCGCTGTCATATCCGTCAATGATGAAACAGTGCGACGATTTCCTGTCTCTTGCCGTGGCGGTGTACAGAACGGGCTGGTCTCTGTCTATCTCTTCGGCTATTCTGCGGTACCAACTCTCTGGTGTAAGATATATACCCGAATTGTATGACAGCGCTACAATGCTACGGTCGTAGTCCATATATCTTGAAAGTCCGTTGGCGGCACCGTCGGTATGTCCGCCGGAACTTCCAAGACCGTATTCCATCGATGCCATGAGTCCGGCGTCAAGCATAAGCTGCGCCACGGCATCTCTCTGTTCCCTGGTTTCGGATCCGTTATACTTCAGTGGCATCAGGTCCCATTTGTAGTCATAGTTGATTTCGTGCCCTTCAACCACCACGCCTTTTTCTGTCCTTGCATTTGGAAGAGTTCCGGACCCGCGCATAGGCCACTGGTGATATCTCATCAGGATTGCCGTAGCTGTTGCCACACAGCCGGTGAGGGTGCGTTTGCCATCTACCATAGGGCAGAAACCATTATAGGGGAATCCCTGGTCCCACTTTGCTGTCTCAAGGACATGCTGCCCAACTGCATCTGCCTTTGTGCGCGGCCCTTCCAGCCTCTGCCATTCACCTGTTATGGCGGAAGAAGGCGCGGCCTTGCTGCCGGCAGCTTTCATTATGCTTGCCCCAAGCTCGTCAAGCCACTCGCGGGCGGCATCGGGAACATTGTCAGGATTGAAAGATCCTTCATCAGAATATGCAAGGACCGGCTTCACTGCATCGTCAGCAGCCACAATCACGAATCCACTGCCGTCAATAGAATTGAAAATATAATAGAGTCCTTCAGAATAGGATTTTGTAAGAGCGTTCTGGACAGGTTCCACCCGGGTGCCGGCATCAATCCGCTGTAAGAAGCTCTCTGCAACTTTCTTCGCCCTGCTGTATGTAACATTATCAGCATAAGAGCAGATAGAAAGAGCCAATAGGCAGCTGCACAACATTAATAACCTTTTCATCACATCTGTCATTTGAGCAACACAAACTTACATAAAATCTCGCGATTTCACGCCCGTTTATATAAAAATCAAGACCACATCTTATCTTTGTTGGCGAGCGGACATCGCCTCCCGGCGCGCCGCAAAGTACTCTAATTTTTAACGGGCTCTAAGTCCCAAATATTTTAATGCCTATGCGACAAGTATGTGGTCTTGACGTTCACAAAGATAGTGTGTTCGTC
>JAGHVP010000216.1 GCA_018064305.1 Candidatus Equibacterium intestinale
ATCCAGGTATTTCACGGCGCTGTCTGCCGCAAGCACACCGGTAGAGAAAGCTACCTGAAGGTTGTATCCTCCAGTATCGCCGTCAACATCAAGCACCTCTCCGGCAAAGAACAGTCCGGGGACATACTTGCTGCCCATAGTCTTGGAGTTTATCTCTTCGGTCGAGACACCGCCCGCTGTAACCACAGCACGCCTGTATCCCACATAATCAGCTATTTTGAAGCGCCACTCCTTGAGGCAGCGCGCAAGATTATCAACCGTAAGGTCCTTGTTGGAATCCATGAACGGCAGCACCATCTGCGCGGGCATGAACTTCCTGAGAAGGTCCTTCATATTCTGAGCCGAAGGATGCACGGGCATGGACAAGGCCGCCGCCTCCTTGGCAACCCTTGCAGAAAGCGCATCCAGAGCAACTGCAGGCTTGAGGTCAATTACAACCTCGACCTTGTTTCCGTTACGCATCGCTTTCACTGCCTTTCTCGACAGTTTGAAACCTATCGGTCCCTCTATGCCGCCGTCGGTGAACGAAAGGTCGCCGAATTCATCTGCCGCTATGTCTCTGTCGATGTGCAGCATTGCAGAAACATTCACCAGGTCGAGCCCCTGAAGCCTGATATCGTAGTTCTGGGGAGTTAGTGCCGTAAGTGACGGGAAGCAGTCCATTATCTCGTGGCCGAAGCTGCCTGCGATTTCATAACCGCGGCCTGTAGAGCCTGTGGCGGGATACGAAAGACCTCCTGTGGCAACTATCACTGCCCTGGTCTGGAATGTCCTTTCGCATATATTGTGCTGCGACGAGCAGATCACCTTCACCTCGAACCCTCCGCCGGCTGCTTTTTCTACCGCAAGGACATCACAGTTATATTCCACCTTCACCCCTTTATCGTGCATGCAGCGCACAAGCCCCTCCACAACCGTCCTTGCCATCATGGTCTTCGGAAAAATGCGGTCACCGCGGGTAAGCACGGTTTCCACACCGCACTCATTCTCAAAAAACTCGACTGTGGCCGTGTTGGGAAAATTATAGAACGCCGGCCTTATGAAATTCGGCTTCGGGTGCAGATGGCGCGAGAATTCGCTCCATCCTTTTGCATTTGTGATGTTACACCTTCCCTTGCCGGTAAGCAGCAGCTTGTGCCCTATGCTGCCGTTCTTTTCAAGAAGCAGGACATCAGCCCCTTTGCCTGCTGCACGGATGGCCGCAAGTACTCCAGCCGCACCTCCACCTATCACTATGATATCCGCCATACTGTCTGAAAATTATTTTGCAATCACACCGCTCCCCTGCATCTCTCCGTCTTCAGTATACCATACGGCGAACTGTCCGGCAGAGATACCGCGCTGCGGCTGCTCGAAGGTTATGTACATTCTGTCTTCCGTGCGGATAAGGGTGGCACGCTGAAGCGGCTGGCGGTATCTGATACGCACCAGGTAGTTGCGCTGCTCGCCCTGCTGCATCTCCATATCGGGTCGGATCCAGTGAATCTCTTTCTGCTCGATGTAAAGCGCGGGGCGGTACAATCCGGGATGGTTGTATCCCTCACCTACATATATAATATTATTCTGAATGTCTGTGGCAATTATGAATATGGGCTCTTTATGACCGCCGATGTTCAGGCCTTTCCGCTGCCCTATGGTATAGAACTGCGCGCCCTGGTGGCAGCCGATCACACGCCCGTCACTCTTCTGATACACAAACGGTTGTGCCAGCTCGTCAAGAGTGCTGCGTTCCGGCAGTCCCTCGTAGAAATCACTGAAGATTTCTACCACATCGCCCTGCTTCGCCTTGAGCTGCTGCTGCAGGAACACTGGAAGGTCAACCTTTCCCACAAAGCAGATGCCCTGCGAATCCTTCTTGTCGGCACTGGGCAGCTCTGCTTTGTGTGCAATGCGGCGCACCTCGGGTTTTGTGATGTCACCTATCGGGAAAATGGCTTTTGAAAGCTGCTCCTGGTTGAGCTGGCAGAGGAAATAGCTCTGATCTTTGTTGCCGTCACTGCCTGCCAGAATCTTGTATATGGTCTTGCCGTCCTTGTCGGTGAACTCTTCCTTGCGGCAGTAATGGCCGGTAGCCACATAATCGGCGCCAAGCTCCTGGGCGCACTTCAAGAACGCATCGAACTTAATCTCGCGGTTGCAGAGGACATCGGGGTTCGGAGTACGGCCGGCCGCATATTCGGCGAACATATAGTCCACAACCCTCTTGCGGTACACGGCGCTCAGGTCAACAAAATGGAAAGGTATGCCTATCTTCTTGGCAACCATCCTGGCCACAGACTGCTCTTCTTCCCACTCACAGTCACCATGCAGCGTGCCTGTGGCATCGTTCCAGTTCTGCATGAAGAGCGCAAAGACATCATATCCCTGCTGCTTCAAAAGATAAGCTGCCACACTTGAATCCACTCCGCCGGAAAGTCCTACAGCAATTTTCATCTTCCAATTATTTGCTATGTAATAAAAAATGTCTACTTTTGTGCCCGGGTAAGTCATATACGACCAGCTCCCTTTGAACTCCCCCAGGGCCGGAAGGCAGCAAGGGTAGAAGGTTGTAGCGGTGCGATATATTCAGCTTACCCTTTTTTTATTTCTGGAGCAACGGTACAATATACTTATATACGTTGTTCAGTGAGTCTCCTGTATTGCTGTTGTGCTGGAAAACAGTCACTACAGCATTGTATTCCGGAAAAACGATATTGAACTGGCCGAATGCCCCGTCGAAGCGGTAACCGCCGAAGCGGCACTGCCACATCTGGTAGCAATAGCCTGTTGCTCCATCAAGGTTTGCTTCTGTATCGGCCACCTGCTGCTCGGTGAAGTCATGGCCTGCATAAATCTTTATCTGAGGTGCCGAAGCCTCTTCCACCCACTCTCTGCTGAGCAGCTGACGGCCGTTCCACTCACCTTTCTGAAGCATGAACTGCCCTATCTTGGCAAGTGACTCTGCATTCATGAAGAATCCCCATCCGCCGCAGCCGTATCCTTCGGGAGAAGTGTGGCAGATATACTCTTTGATACCGAGAGGCTTGAAGAGCTTCTCGTCCAGGAAATCAGCAAGGCTCTTTCCAGTCAGACGGGACACTATCACCGACAGGAGGAAAGTATCTGTGCTGTTATAGCTGAACTTTGTGCCGGGAGCGCAGTCGAACCCACATGCAAGCTGAGGGCGGATCCAGTCGGTCAGGAAAGACCTGTTCTGACTGAGGACATAATCCTTGCTCCATCCGGAAGCCATTGTAAGGAGGTTCTTCACTGTCATGTTCTCGAGATACTCGTGGCGTACCTCAGGCAGTTCGTCTTCCTTGAAGAATTTCACGACCTTGTCGTCTACAGACAGAAGCCCGGCATCTACGCAGAAGCCCACTGCGATAGAGGTAAGTGATTTCGATGCAGACCACATGACATGAAGCTCATCCTTGTCGTGACCTGCCCAGTAATTCTCATACACTTTCTTTCCATCCTTGAGCACCATAAGGCTGTGCATCTCATTCACGCCGTCGCCGTTGGTTATCATCATCACCGTATCGCAGGCCGCCTTGAAACGTGCCATCTCACCGGCAGATGCATTTTTGAGCGGCTGACGGTTGCGGCCAAGAGCCACCACCGACAAAAACATCACCAGAACAATTGTAAAAATCCTTTTCATACTATTTTTTGAATTATTTAATTTATTATCTGTGCCTCAGGCTTGAGTTCGACTCCGAATTTTTCTTTAACAGACTCTACAACAGCACGGGCCAGCGTCAAAATCTCCGAGGCAGTTGCGCCACCCAGGTTCACAAGCACCAGAGCCTGCTTTCCGTAGACGCCTGCCCTGCCCATGCTCTTCCCTTTCCAGCCGCACTGATCTATCATCCAGCCTGCAGAAAGCTTCACCTGTCCTTCAGGCGCCGCGTAGTGTGGCATATCAGGATATTTTTCCAGCAATGAGCTGAACACCGCCTCTGAAACCACCGGATTCATGAAGAAACTGCCGGCACTGCCTGTCTTTTCCGGGTCGGGAAGCTTTTCGCGGCGCGTGCATATTACCGCCTCGCGCACAGCGTCCAGGGTCACATCACCTTTCAGGCGGGTGCCCAGTGCCCCGTATGAAAGGTTGAACTTCTCAACGGTGCTGAGGCGGAAATTGACTGAAAGGACAAAGTATTTCTTGTTCTCCGGTTTCTTGAAGATGCTGGTACGGTAGCCATATCCGCATTCGGCATTGGAGAACACGCGTATCTTTCCGGTGTCGGTGTCCATGCATTCCACAGACTCTATGATATCCTTCACCTCAACGCCGTACGCTCCGATGTTCTGGACAGCAGCCGCCCCCACTTCACCTGGAATCAGCGAAAGGTTCTCGGCGCCATAATACCCCATATCCACACAGAAGCCTACAAAAGAGTCCCAGACCACACCGCCTCCGGCCCTTATCAGCACCGAATCATCGGTATATTCAAGCTCTTTGACATCAATGTCCGAATTGTGGAAAACCGTCCCCTCGAAAAGAGGCTTAGCGAAAAGCAGGTTGCTGCCGCCGCCCACATGCAGGAACGGCCGTGCCGCGCAAGCCAGCGCTTTCTTCAGCTCTGAAGGCGAACGGTATTCAACATAATCCGCCGCCACGGCCTTCAGTCCGAAAGTGTTATATATCTTGTGATTCTTCTGGATCATACACTAGTGAGTCATCGGCCCTTCAACCCTCTTGATGTCAGCGCCGAGCGATGCCAGACGCTGCTCTATGTTCTCATATCCGCGGTCGATCTGCTCGATGTTGTGGATCACGCTCTGTCCTTCAGCACCAAGCGCGGCAATCAGCATTGCAATGCCGGCACGTATATCCGGTGATGTCATCACCCTTCCCTTCAGGTTGCGGGTGTGGTTGTGGCCTATCACCACCGCACGGTGCGGATCACAGAGGATTATCTGGGCGCCCATGTCTATCAGCTTGTCTACAAAGAACAGGCGGCTCTCGAACATCTTCTGGTGGATGAGCACACTGCCCTTCGACTGTGTGGCCACCACCAGCATCACGCTCAGAAGGTCGGGGGTGAGGCCGGGCCATGGAGCATCCGCTATCTTCATGATGGAGCCGTCCATGAACGAGTCTATCTGGTATTCTTCCTGCGACGGGATGAAGATGTCATCGCCCCGCTGCTCCAGGTTGATGCCGAGGCGGCGGAAACTGCCAGGAATCACGCCAAGGTTGTGATATGACACATTTTTGATGGTAATCTCGCTCTGCGTCATTGCAGCCATGCCTATGAAGCTGCCCACCTCGATCATGTCGGGAAGTATGGTGTGCGTGCAGCCGTGCAGCCCGTCTACTCCGTCTATTGTAAGAAGATTGGAAGCGATGCCGGATATCCGCGCACCCATGCTGCAGAGCATGCGGCACAGCTGCTGGACATACGGCTCACAGGCAGCGTTGTAGATGGTGGTACGCCCCTTTGCAAGCACAGAGGCCATCACGACATTGGCAGTTCCAGTGACAGAAGCTTCGGCAAGCACCATGTCGCAGCCCTTGAGGCCGTTCGAATGAAGCACATACTTCGCTTTTTCTGTATCATATTCGAATTCGGCCCCCAGCTGGACCAGTCCTTCCAGATGGGTGTCGATATGCCTTCTTCCTATCTTGTCACCGCCCGGCTTTGCAACTATCGCACGGTTGAACCGGGCCAGCATAGGTCCCACCAGCATAATCGAGCCGCGGAGGGCACTGTTCTGGCGTGCGAATTCGTCACTTTCAAAATATTCCTGATCGACATCGGAAGCCTTGAATGACCATTTCCTGGCTCCAAGCTTCTTTACAGTCACACCCATGTTGCCGAGCAGCCCGATAAGGTTGTTGACATCCATGATATCCGGGACATTGTCCACAATGATTTCTTCTGAAGTGAGCAGCGTGGCACACAGTATCTGAAGGGCTTCGTTCTTTGCCCCCTGCGGATTGATTGTGCCATGCAGCCGGTTGCCGCCTTGGATGATAAAAGATGACATAGCGTGATATTGTTAGTCCCAACAGCCTATTCTGTCGGATATTTCTTTCAGTTGTGATTTATGGAATACAGGGTCTCTGCCCTCTTTCTTCTGCCTGCAGTAATCTTCCAGAAGACGCACCGCCCATTTGTAGAGGAACATCAGGGTCACAAGGTTGAATGTGGTGAGAAGTGCCATGCAGATGTCTATCAGGGCCCATGCCGTCGAGAGTGCGCAGAGCGAGCCGAACATCACCATTGCAACAGTGCATATCCTGAAAACATTCAGTGCCGTCCTGCTGGATGTTATATATCTGACGTTAGCCTCTCCGTAATAATAGTTGCCAAGGATAGTGCTGAATACAAAGAAAAACAGAACTACAGCCACAAGAACCTTACCGGCAGGTCCCAGTGTGGCTGAGATTGCAGCCTGAGTAAGGTTGACACCGTCGAGACCTCCGTAAATGTCCACTCCGCTGCAGAGGATTATGAATGCAGTGCAGGAGCATATCACAAGTGTGTCGGTAAACACACCCAGCGACTGGACAAGCCCCTGCTTCACAGGATGGCTGACATTTGCCGTTGAAGCCACGTTGGGGCTCGAGCCCTCACCAGCCTCATTGCTGAAGAGCCCGCGCTTGATACCCTGCATTATAGCCGCTCCACAGAATCCTCCGGCAGCCTGCTTCCAGCCGAAGGCGCTTTTGAAAATCAGACCTATGGCCGAGGGAAGCATCTTTATATTGCAGGCTACCACAACCAAAGCCACCACGATGTAGATCAGTGCCATGAAAGGCACTATCATCGAGCTTGCCTTCGCAATGCGCTGGATACCCCCGAAAATGATGGCCGCAGTGAGGACGCTGAGAATGATCCCCATCACATAAGGTTTGACACCGAAAGCCTCCTGCATTGCTGCACAGATTGTGTTGCTCTGCACGGAATTGTTCGAAAGTCCGAAAGAGATTATTAGTAGCACCGACACAAGCACTCCAAGCCATTTCTTCCCCAACCCTTTCTCTATATAATATGCCGGACCGCCCATGAAAGAGTCATTGCCGCGGACTTTGAACAGTTGTGCAAGTGTACACTCTATGAAAGAAGTGGCCGCTCCCAGCAGGGCTGTCATCCACATCCAGAACACGGCCCCCGGTCCGCCTATCGCTATCGCACCTGCCACGCCTGCCAGATTGCCTGTCCCTACACGGCCAGCCAGCGAAACCATAAAGGCCTGAAAAGAGCTGATATGCCTACCCTCTTCCTTTCCGCCGTTGCTCTCGACCACCAGGTGCAGCATCTCCTTCACCATCCTGAACTGCACACCCTTGGTGCGGATTGTGAACCACAGCGCGCAGCCAAGCAGTGCGGCTATCAGGAAATAGCCCCAGAAGATGTTGTTTATGGAATCGATAACATGCATCAACTACAACCTATTCGGATTTCTGCCACTCTTTGATCATGCCTTCCAGATAGTCTGCCTGTCCTGCAGCTTCCTTTGCATCTTCTTCTGATACGTCAGGCTGTCCTGCGAGCTGTCTGTACAACTTTATGGCCTGGCGTGCTGTAAGAACGGCCGTGTAACTGCTGCCGGATTCAGCCGCAAGAGTGGCCTTGCTGCACAATGAATTTGCATATTGGATATTGTCTTTCCCGTATCTTCCTGCGACATAATCAGTTATCATGTTGCTCATCTTGTATGCCGAATCCTTGTCACCGGCATTCTTATATGCAAACATCAACTGCATAATAAGGTCTTCATAATAATCCGGGAATGCTATCTCTCCTGAATACAGTGACGAGTTGATATACCGGTCTGCCTTGCCAAGCTCCTTTTCCAGGACATCCACTACTTTGCGCTGGTAGTCGCTCTGGTTCATGCGCACGGCACAGCCGGGCAGATACACCTTTGTGACAAACAGGTAATACAAGGTGTCGAACCTGAGATATTCAGCAAAGCTGCCTTCGTGACTTTCAAAGTATTCAAACGCTTCTTTGCCTTTGTCAAGGCCAAGGAGCCCTACAAATTTCAGCCATGCCTTACCGGCTTCCTCCGATATCGGGCTGAGCTGTGACTCAGGTATGCTGCCTGAAATATTAAGTTTCAGTGAATCAAGAGCCATCGCATCATTCAGCATCTTACTCCAGTTGATATTTATACCGGTCTGTTCCAGATCGATAGCAGCCAATGCAGAATCTGATTCAGTGCCGCCGTTATTGCCTCCATGATTTCCGCATGCAAATACGAACATTGCAGCCGCAACAAGCACAAGCGTTCTTTTCATTACCAAAATATATTTATTCATATCTTGCAAAGATAACAAATAATTTTGTTTGTCGGAAATGACAATTCATGACAGGAAGAGTGACACATTGTCAGTATTTGATTCATGGCATAATGTTCGTTATTTGAATGCCCCGCCGCGATATGGCAGTAAAAATTGAAAATAAATTGTAAAAAATATCTATTATGGGAAA
>JAGHVP010000022.1 GCA_018064305.1 Candidatus Equibacterium intestinale
TTGGCGGCGCGGTGCTGCTGAATACTTAGGGCAACAGGATGCTTCGGGGAATTGTGGGGGAGGGTGACAGCGTGAGGCTGGTGAAGGTTGCTTTTGATGCTGTTCGGGAGGGGGATATTGTACTGGCTGAGGTTGAAGAAAGAATATATGTGCTGCACCGTGTCATAAGGAAGGTCGGCGGACAGCTGGTCCTGCGGGGCGACGGTAACCTTGCTGCAACCGAAGTCTGCCTGCCAGAAAACCTGATCGGAGTGGTGACTGCGGTTATAACTCCCTTAGGAAAAGAGAAAAAGCCAGGCAGAGCGGGTCTCTGGAGAGCATTGCATCCGTTTGTCCGCCGTTGTGTGCTGGCGGTGTATAGAAGGACTATATTAAAACTATATAACAAACAGAATTGAGCTATGAAGAAAGTGAAAGGATTCAAGATGCGCAGTCTGTGCAAGGAAAAGATAATCCTGCCGGAAAGCGGCTCTATGGTTAATTTCAACAAGATGATTTCACTCAACTCAAGTGCGGCCTACCTGTGGGAGGCAGTGGGGGAGAGTGAGTTCACCACCGACACTTTGAAAGAGCTGCTGATAGAAAAATATGGTATCGACAACGACCTGGCGGCACGTGATGCGGCCAGCCTTGCGGAGTCATGGATTGAAATAGGAATTGTAAGCGAGTAGAAGTGAAAGATTTAAAAAGCAGTCTAAAGGGCATCCACGGCCTCTACAAGCCTTTCAGATGGCGTGTTCTTGTCAGCACTCTGACAGGAATACTGCGTGTTGTGGCTTCGATGGCTTTCGTGTGGATAAGCAAGCACCTTATCGACATCGTCACTGGTGAGGCCGATGGAGATCTTGGTGCCTGTGTGTGGCTGCTTGTGGGCATAGTCCTTTTCCGTATCGCTTCTAACGTATTTGCTGCATATTGGGAGAATCTGACTGTTGTCAGGGCTCAGAACGCGCTGCGCCATAAAACTTTCGAGCATCTTATGCGCAGCCGCTGGAACGGCAGGGAAGAGTATCACAGCGCCGATGTGGTGAACAGGATATATACCGATATCGGTGTGATGGTAGACCTTGTGTGCGTCCGCATCCCCGACATCACCATCACTCTCTGCCAGCTGGCAGCGGCATCTGTCTTCCTGCTGCTGATGGCTCCTCAGCTGCTGTGGGTGCTGATTGCGTTGATGGCAGTCGGCATCATAGGCTCGAGGCTGTTCTTCCGCACACAGCGCCGCCTCACATCTGAAATCAGGTCGTTTGACAGCGACAGCCAGCGCCATATCCAGGACAATCTGCAGAACCGCGCCATTGTGCTCTCACAGATCGGCGTGGGCAATGTGCTTGACAAGTTCCGCGAAATCCAGGGCAACCTGTTCAACTCTTCGGTAAAGCGTCTGGGATTCAGCTCTGTCTCCCGTGCCTTCATGAGTTTCGGGATGATGGCCGGCTATACAGCAGCTTTCCTATGGGGAATCTACGGAATCCGCGACGGTTCTGTCACCTACGGTATGATGACTGCCTTCCTGCAACTTGTGGGGCAGGTGCAGATGCCTCTCTCTAATCTGGCAAGGCATGTGTCTGCATTCATCCAGTCGCTTGCATCAGAGGAGAGACTGGCCGAGCTGGATGCGCTGCCCGAGGCAGACTGGTCTGAAGGGCAGGCATTGGAAGATGCCCCCGGCATTATCTTCAATAACGTAACATTCTCTTATTCAGATAGTGAAACGCCTGTGCTCGAATGCTTCAACCACGAGTTCCCCGCTGGCAGTCTTACTGTGATAACAGGGCTTACCGGCCGCGGCAAGAGCACACTGGTACGCCTCGCCATGGGGCTTCTGGAACCGCAGTCAGGTGAGGTGCATTTCAAGCTGCATGACGGCAGCTCTGCTCCTCTGGCGATGCGCAATTTCATGTATGTGCCGCAGGACAGCAATCTTTTGAGCGGCACCATCCGTGAGAATCTGCTTCTGACGGCGCCCGATGCTACAGAAGAGATGCTGCGCAACGCCCTGCACACCGCTGCTGCCGATTTTGTGTATGACCTGCCGCTCGGGCTCGACACACCCTGCGGAGAATACGGATCTGGTGTAAGCCGCGGCCAGGCGCAGCGGATAGCAATCGCCCGCGCCCTGCTTCACAGCGGTACGGTGCTTATCCTTGACGAGGCCACATCGGCCCTCGACACCGAAACCGAGCGCGTCTTCCTTGAGCGGCTTGCCGGCAATTACCGTGGCAGAAAGACCATCCTCTTCGTCTCACACCGCCTCCACATCACATCCTACGCCGACGAAACATTGGAACTATAATGCAGCTTCTCAATACAAAATAGATGGGCGGACTCGAACCGCCGTCCAAACAACGTCCCCGCAAGCTTTCTACACGCTTATCCGACCTTTGATTGTCGGGGAGTGACTGCCGGCCGGCAGGC
>JAGHVP010000220.1 GCA_018064305.1 Candidatus Equibacterium intestinale
GATAGAAACGGTCTGTACAAGGTTTTTCTGAATAGTACTGGATTGAATTGATGCGGAGCAGATAGGTGTCGGGCTGGGGATTCCTCCATACCATCTTCACATGGTGCCTGCCTTCAGGCATCAGATATTTCCAGGCAGGCTCGAGCTTGCGCTCGGTGCCCTTCATGGGAAGGATCGAAACCTGGTCGAGCTCACCATCTATCCACACTTCGATCTCTGCGACGTAGCGGTCGGTCTGCTCTGCAAGTGCAAATACTTCCGAGCCCACGTGTTTCTTTGAAACTCGTGCCGCATAGTCTGCGCTGATACCGCGGAGGCACACGAGATTACCCCAGATAACAAATCCGTTACCATAAAAGTCGAATTCATATTCATCCGACATCCAAGCGTCTTTCTGGTCGCGGAAGATGGGGTAGGTGCTGGTGAAGTTCTGCTCGAGTGGCAGTACTTCTGCCTTCTTGCAAGGGATGGTCACATTCTCTTCAGCCACCTCGCCGCCTGCAAGCTCTATGAATTGCAACGCCTGGTCGTAAGAATATTGTGAACCCTTTTCAAGAGAAACGTCGGTTCCTTCGAAATCAAGATTCCAGATTTCGCTGAGAGGCTCGCGCCATTCATCAGGTATGCCGCTGTAGCCCAGGACCACGCCAAGCACACCGCCCACTGTGGCGGGGTTGCAGTCGGAGTCGTTGCCGCAGCGGGTTGCAATCTCTATCGAGCGGGCAAAGTCGCCGCCACCATAGAGAAGGCCCATTGCCACATATGCAGAATTTATCTTCGCATCGATGTTGAAGCTCAGGAAAACGCCTTTCGGACAGCCGGTGTCGCTTCCCCATTTCTTCTGTATCTCGAACCATGCCTGCTGCCAGTCATCGTGATACTTGCTGTGGAAAACCCTTACATCATTGACACACTGCCAGAAGGTGCTTTCCTCCGGGATGGGGGCAAGTGCCATGTCAAGTATCTTTGCAGGGTCATTCTCAACAAAGGCGGCTGAATAGAGGCCTGAGACAAAAGCACCGCCGTAGAAACCGTCGCCGCTGTTCATGATATGTCCCACGCGCTGCGCCATGTCCATGGCCTGCGGCATCATTCCAGGTGTGCAGAGACCTATGAAATCAGCTTCAATCTGGAAGTCCAGGTCATCGGCGTGGGGGTTGTTGAGCCAGTTGCCCGATTCTGGAGGCATGATGCCCTGACGCACATTGTAACGGCCGGCCTGGTTGGCATGTGCCAGATGATATTCTGCGTATGCAAAACGCTTTGCAAGGGAATCTGCCGTTGCATCGATACCCATCTGCTGGAATGCCTCTGCGAAAGTGAGGTCGTTGTAGACATCGTCGAAGAGGCCGGGCTTCACGTCCCACCAGTATTTGACATATCCGTCGCCCCATCCTATGGGCTGGCTTTCGGGAATGATGGTGCCGCAGAACTTGAATTCTGTGGGTGCGCCGAACACCACTCCTATGGTCTGGCCTGCCCATCCTCCCTTGATCTTGTCCATGAGTGTCTCTTTCGACATTGTCACGGACTCCGGTGCGGGAGTGGTCGTGGTGCAGGCGGCAGCCACTATGAGGAGAAGTACAAGTATCAGATTATTTCGCTTCATAAACCTGAAGTTCTGTTATTGAAATGAATGAAGGTACATTCTTGGTGTATTTGTTCCAGTGTACAAGTATTGCATCGTCACCTATGACGCGGATGGCGGTGGTGGTGACGGGCTGGAAGCGGAATACGAATTCTGCGAAGTGTGGCTGGATGAATACAGCGTCGCTCTCGGGCAGGGCGGGGGTGACATCTGTCTGAACCTCGTGCCATTCACCGTCTGTGCCAAGAGCCTCGACGTGCATGTTGCTGTACCAGCCGCCGAACTCCTCGAGACATCCGTAGTGGAAAGAGACCATATTGGTGGTGACGGGCTCTGCCCATCTGTATCCGAAGTAGTCCTGCCTGGGTGCAATCGATTTCTCTTCAAGTGAATAGAATGAAGAGCCGGGACCGTCCAGCACACCGTCGCGGATTACATCCACGTTTCCTGCATAGAATGAATGCGATACGGTGGTCCAGCAAGAGTCGAGCACTTCGAAATTGGTGTTCTTTGCAAGAGACAGGATCTCTTCTGCCTCAGGCGCAAGGTTGCGGCCTCTTACCGTAAGCTGGAATTTCTTTGAAATCTCTTTCTTCCCATCGCTCAGTGTGAGGATGATTTCAAATATACCGACTTCTTCAGTTGTGCCGGTGAGACGTCCGTTGTCAAATGAAAGACCTTCGGGCAGGATGCCGCCTGAAAGCTTCCAGTCGTAGTTACGGTTGGTGACACATGCAAAATCGTAATCCACTGGCTCTCCTGCCACAATCCTGGGGTTGGGACCCACACAGAACTCGAGGGGGGCATGGAACTTGGCCTTGGTGTTGATGCGGTACCATTCTTCGCCCTTCTTCACGAAGCGTTTTCCACCACGTGCCAGAATCACTTTGGTTGCAAGCTCGGTGGTGCGGTCGATAAGGTCTTCTATCGATGCGTCAGGCATGTCGTAGCGGGTGACGTTGATGTAGCGGTCGTTGAAAGGTTTGGTCCAATGGTCGAAAGGCATAGAGCGGTCGGTGGGGACTGCGGCTGCGCCTTTGATGACTCCGAGCAGACCGCAGATTGTAGCTGTCTGGTTGTCGGCGTCAAATCCGAGAGCACATCCTATGAGGAGAGTCTTGTCGATATCTCCGTTACCGTAGAGCAGGGCAAGGATTCCCATCGCACCGTTAAGGTCGGCGTTCCAGATGGTCTTTGTCTCGTCGGGCTCGTTTACATAGTATTTGTCTGCAATGTATTTGCGGGCGGTCTTCCAGTCATCGGGATTGTTATGATAGAAATCAAGGCACTCATTGATGATGGTGTAGAATCTGTCATCTTTAGGAAGATAGCTCTGGGCATGCTTTACAAGGGTCTCGATGTCAGACTCGAAGAATGCCTCGGAGTACATTGCGCCGTATACCACTGTGGGTGAAGTGGCCCACGAATCGCTGGTGATGCGGGCAGCCCAGTCAGATATGCCTGCTGCATACTCGGGCATGCCTGGTGCGGTGTATCCCCATATCTCGTTGATGAGTTGTGGGTCGATTTGGAACCAGTGAGGGCTGAAGCGCTGGTCTCCTGTGAAAGGAGGGGTGAGGCCGTAATGCATAAGACCGAGGGTTGCACGGTTTGCAAGCCAAACGCGGTCGCGGATATGGTACATCCAGCCTTCGCGGATCTGTTCGTAAGTGGGTTCCACACCATATTTCTCCATCATCATGAGATAGAGATATTCAACATCGGTATCGTCGTCTGAGAAAGCACCGTCAACTTCAGTCATCTTGTGGATTGCCTTGTCGAACACGAACGGGCCTTCGCCGGGCTCTTCAATGAAATCATTTTCATATTCAAGCCCGTAGATATTGCCCACCATCTGACCGAGCCATGCACCGGCTATGCGGTCGCGCAGTTCGGCACGTGAAATCACCTTCTTCTCTCCGCAGGAAGTGAGGATCAGCGCCGCAGCTGCAAGTATTGTGATAAATCTTTTCATAGGGAATTAAATTCCGTAACCGGGATTCTGCTTGAGGTTGGGGTTTGAACCGATCATCTGCTCAGGGATGGGGAATATGAGCACATGCTCGTCGCACTCATCCTTTGCCCACCATTTCCTGAGGTATTTGCCGAAGCGGATAAGGTCCTGACGTTCCCATCCCTCGATTGCCAGTTCGTGCTGACGCTCGATAAGGAGGTTGTCGAGTGTAAGATGTGCGGCAGTCATGGGTTGGAGACCGGCCCTTGTACGGATAGCCTTGAATTCTGCCACATCTGCTGCGGCTGCAGCCTTGTTCTGGCGTACGAGAGCCTCTACGTACATGAGCACTACGTCTGCATAGCGCATCAGGATGAAGTCGTTCTCCATGCTGATCTGATAGCTGTTGAGTGTACCGTCGCTCTGGTAGGGCCATTTGATGATGCGGGCACCGTCAAGACGGTCGAGACCGTTCTTGTATTTGTCTTCGCTGATGTTGATATCCTCGAGAGAGTAGTCTTTCATGATAGGCTTACCGTCGGTGTCGACACCTGCGCTGTACTGCCAGCGTTTTCCATTGGTGTCGTATACATCTCCGAAGAGCCATGTCGCAGCCTTGCGGAGGTCGCCCTGCTCGTATGTAGCCATGAAGTCGGGCTGGCCCATGAATGTTCCGTTCCAGGTGTCACCGATAGACCAGATCTTTGCAAGGTCACTGTTTAGTGTAATGGCGAAAGGATAGAAACAGCTCTTTGTGTAGACGCTGCTGTAGGGGATTGCGAAGATTGCCTCGGGTGAGTTCTCGTTGTTGATCTTGAAGTTGTCCTTGTAGTCTGAAGTGAGCGAGAAATGGCCGCTTTCGATGATAGACTTGCAAACCTGCTCTGCTTCTGCCCAGCGTGCCCTGCCTGTCCAGACCTCTGAGTTCAGATAGATCTTTGCAAGGAGGAACTTGGCCATGTCCTTGGTTACGCGGCCGTATGTCTCTGCTGAAGGAACTTCGGTGAGGAATTCGATGTTGTCGTTGATCTCCTTCTCGATCCACTCGAGCATCTCTGTGCGGGGTTTCTGCTCGGGATAGCCTGTCTCTGCCTTGTTTACAGAATAGGGAACGTTGCCGAAGCAGTCCACTGCCAGGAGGTAGTAGTATGCGCGGAGCACTTTGATGTCTGCGATATTCTTGATCTTGCCTTCAGTGAGCTCGCCTGAATTCTCAAGAGAATAGATGGCGTCGTTGCAGGCTGAAATGCCGTTGAAACAGAATTCCCATCCCAGGCGGACAAGTTTGTTGCTGGTGGGGATTTCGTGGCGCTGGAGCTCGCCGTAGCGGGGCTCTCCCCAGCTGCCGTCCCATGATTTGGGAACTGCCACCTCGTCTGACACCTGCATTATGAGTGTCCACATGCTCTGCTCGGCACCCCAGTTCTGAAGCATGGTGTAGGGGCGGGCTGTATAGAGGGCGAGGTTGTTGTCATCACTGAGGAATACATCCTTGGGGATCTGTGAGTAAATCTGCTCATCAAGATTAGTGCAACTTGCCAGAACAAGGACGGTTGCAAAAACTGCTGTAAATATCTTTTTCATATCCTTGACGATTTAGAAGAGGAACTTGGCTCCGAGGGTGAACACCCTGGTGCGGGGATAATAGCTGAGGCCCTCGATGCCGGGGGTGAGGCCTGAGAGGCTGACCTCGGGGTCAATACCGCTGTAGCCTGTGATTGTAAGGAGGTTCTGACCTGTGAGATAGAGGGAGAGACCTTTGATGACAGCGTTGTCGAAGTGGAAGTCGTATGCTGCAGACACATTGTCGAGCTTGACATAAGTCGCATCCTCGAGATACTTGTCACAGTATGTAACCTTGCCTGTGAAGTCGGTGTTGTCGAGCCATGTAGAAAGGATGTTCTTCTGACCGAATTCGGTGATGTTCTCATACACGGCCTTCATCTGGTTGAACACCTTGCCGCCGATAGAGCTGCGGATGGTTGCGCTGAGTGAGAAGTTGCCGAAGCGGAGTGAGTTGCTCCAGCCGAGGGTGCAGATGGGATATGCCGAACCGAGGTTGGGCCAGAGTTCCTCAACTGCCTGCTTGGTCTTGATAGCGCCGCTCGATTTGATCTCTACATATTCAGGGCAGTAGAAAGTACCGATGCTTTCGCCCTCTACAAGCCTCTGGCTGTACACTCCGAGAGGTGTGTTGAGCCAGCCCACTCTGTATTCCTGTCCCTGGAACTCTTCGTTGGTGAACTTCACGAGCTTGTTGCTGTTGTGTGCGAAGGTGAGGGTGGTGTTCCATGAGAACTGCTTGGTCTTCACGGGGATTGCATTCACCATTACCTCGATACCGCTGTTCACGATTGCACCCACGTTTGTGAAGAGCTCTG
>JAGHVP010000225.1 GCA_018064305.1 Candidatus Equibacterium intestinale
GCTGTTCTTGTTGAACTCGAGAACCTTGAAAGGAAGGGGCTCACCTTTGATGGTTGTACCGTCCTGCTTGGTCATACCCTTTGCAGCAACGAAACCTTCGATACCGTTTTCGAATGTAACGGTAGCACCTTTCTCAGATACTGTGGCAACTGTAGCGTCTACGACTGCACCGGTAGTGTAGAGAGACTCATACTCCTCCCAAGGGCAGGGTTCGAGCTGCTTGTGGCCGAGGCTGAGATGACGGATGTTCTGCTCTATGTCGAGAACAACTACCTCGATAGTGTCGCCAACGTTAACGATCTCGCTGGGATGTTTGATCTTCTTGGTCCAGCTGAGGTCGCTGATGTGTACGAGACCCTCAACGCCTTCCTTAAGCTCTACGAACACACCGAAGTTGGTGATGTTGCGTACAGTAGCAGTGTGCTTGCTGCCGATAGGATAAAGCTCTGTGATTGATGCCCAGGGATCGGGTTTGAGCTGTTTGATACCGAGTGACATCTTACGCTCCTCGCGGTCGAGTGTGAGGATGACAGCCTCAACTTCGTCACCAACCTTGAAGAAGTCCTGTGCGCTGCGGAGGTGCAGGCTCCAGCTCATCTCGCTTACATGGATCAGGCCCTCGACACCGGGCTGAACCTCGACGAATGCGCCGTAGTCAGCGATAACGACAACTTTACCTTTGACTTTGTCACCAACTTTGAGGTCTGCATCGAGTGCATCCCAAGGGTGAGGAGTGAGCTGCTTGATACCGAGGGCGATTCTCTTCTTGACATCGTCGAAGTCGAGGATAACGACCTGGATCTTCTGGTCGAGGGCAACAACCTCTTCAGGATGGTTGATGCGGCCCCAGCTGAGGTCGGTAATGTGTACGAGACCGTCAACACCGCCGAGGTCGACGAATACACCGTAAGAAGTGATATTCTTGACAACGCCTTCAACAACCTGACCTTTCTCGAGCTTGCCGATGAGAGCAGCCTTCTGCTCTTCCATGATAGCCTCTTCGAGAGCTTTGTGTGATACGACTACATTGCGGAACTCGTTGTTGATCTTGACGATCTTGACGTCCATAGTCTTGTTTACATATACGTCATAATCCCTGATGGGCTTGACATCTATCTGTGAACCGGGCAGGAATGCCTCGATGCCAAATACGTCGACAATCATGCCGCCTTTGGTACGGCACTTGACAAAACCTTTGACGATTTCGTCTTTCTCGAATGCTTCGTTGACTCTGTCCCAAGAACGGAGTGTGCGTGCACGCTTGTGAGAGAGAATCAGCTGACCTTTCTTGTCTTCTGTTGATTCTACCAATACCTCTACGGTGTCACCGATCTTGAGGTCTTCCTCACAATACTTGAACTCAGCTGCATTGATGACAGCCTCGCTCTTGTAACCGATGTTGACTACAACTTCGCGTTTGTTTTTGGCAACTACAACACCTTCAACAACCTCGCCCTCGGCGATCTTTGAAAGTGACTGCTCGTAAGCCTCGGTGGTAGCTTTTACATCTACATCGCCTGCGTTGTCGCTCTCGAATGCATCCCAATCGAATGATGCATTGTCTGCTGACGCATTGCTTACAGGTTTAACTTCAGCTTTGGGTGCTTCTGCAACCACCTGCTGAGCTTCCTGCTCAAGTACTTGATTTTCTTCCATAATTTGAATTAAGTTTTTAAATTACAAGTAGTTAGACATTATTTATTGACCCTTCCGGTATGAAAGGGGACGCAAAAATACAAAGAAAAACTTAATTTACAAATTATGTATCAGATATTTAGAGCATTTTTTTGCGCCTGAAAATCCAGATAACCACAAACACTATCAGGAGCATCATGGCGCACACCAGGATGAAGTCGGCATTGCCTCCGAGAAGAGGCAGTTTGACATTCATTCCGTAGAAACTGGTGATGAGCGTGGGAGGCATCAGCAGCAGCGACACCAGGGTGAAGACCTTCATGATCTTGTTCTGGTCAAGGTTGATGAGGCCGAGCACGGTATTCTGCAGATACTCAAGCCTTTCGAAGATAAAATTAGTATGGTTGATAAGAGACGAGATATCTTTCAGCAGCACAGAGATCTTGCTGTTTATCTCATCAGGCGTCTTCTCGCTCTTGAGGATGCTGGAAAGCATGCGCTGCTTATCCACGATGTTCTCACGTACCATCATGGTGTTGTCCTGCAGCTGGTTGATATCGATAAGGAACTCCTCTCCCACATCTTCACCCAAGCTCACCCTTTTGTTGTACTGGTCAAGCTCTTTACTCATCAACTCAATCATGTCGGCATCCAGGTCGATACGTGTATCGAGGATGCCCATAAGTATGTGGAAGCCAGTGGGATAATAGCGGATGCCCGACACGATTCGGCGCTGGATGTCGGTGAAGCTCCGCAGCGGCATCTGACGTACTGAAACCATCGTGCTGCCGCACAGGATGAACGAAACCGACTCCATCGAATAGCTTTCAGGGCTGGGGATCAGGAAGTTGGTATTGATGAAGATTGAGGTATCATCCTCGCTGTAGCGTGATGAACTCTCGATCTCCTCGGCCTGGGCCCTGGTCTGCAAAGTAGTATGGAGATATTCCTCGACCGCCCTTTTTTCTTCGCCTGAAGGGTCGAACAGGTCCAGCCAGAGCACACTCGCGCGGTCGAGGGTCTCAAGATCCTTGATTTCGCAGGTTGACTCGTATGTTGCTGATTGTGTTTTGTAAAAGATTTCGATCATAGCTTCTCAAATACCTAAAGCGTTGATAACTAAACTTGTGACAGTTAGATACCAGACACACGGGCTCGAGGAGTCGTCTTTACGAATTTTATGTTGAGAACCGAAATCATAATCGCGGCAAAGGTAAAGTTTTTTTCCAAAAAACCAAACAAACCGCTACGCGGGCAGATGTTCGACAAGAATCTTTATTCCGATGGCTATCAGGATGCAGCCGGCAAGCACACCAGTGAGATTGCCCGCCATCTTTTTCAACGCCTTCCCGACTTCCAGTCCCACCGCTGCCACAAGAGCCGTAGCGGCGAAAACAATCACGAAAGTCATAAGGATCCTGAACATGAGCATTCCCATCATCGCTATGGACACACCCACCGCCAGGGCATCGATGCTTGTAGCCACTCCGGCAAGCACCAGGGTGGGGAAACGCATAAGGTCGGCACCCGCCTCTCCTTCCTTGCTGCCCAGGGCCTCCACTATCATCTTCCCGCCGATGAAAAGCAGCAGTCCGAACGCAATCCAGTGGTCGACCGACTCGATAAGTGAGAGGAAGGCCGCGCCAAGAGCCCATCCCAGCGCTATGAAAAACGCCTGTATCATACCAAGTGTGATATCTATTTTCAGATGGCAGCCGAGCGTAAGCCTGTTCATCGAAGCCCCGGAAGCCATCGACACTGCAAGCGTGTCGGCACACAGGCCGAAAGCCAGCAGTATTATCTCTAAATAGCTCATACCGTGAAAGTCTGGCGGTTCTGTATCGATTTGCCGAGAGTGAATTCGTCGGTATATTCAAGGTCGTCGCCGAACCCCACACCACGCGCTATTGCCGAAACGGTTACGGGGAACCTTGAAATCTTGCGGTAGATGTAGAGTGCAGTGGTCTCCCCTTCCATGTTTGTATCAAGGGCCATTATCACCTCTCTGATCTCTCCTTTCTCCAGCCTTGCCTCGAGTTCTGCGATCGGCAGGTCTGCCGGCCCCACACCGTCGAGAGGAGAGATGACGCCGCCCAGCACATGGTAGAGGCCGTGGTACTGACCGGTATTCTCGATGCTTATGACATCACGCAGGCTCTGCACCACGCATACCAGGGAATGGTCGCGCGAGCGGTCGGCGCATATCGGGCACACTCCGTTGTCTGAAATCATCAGGCATTCAGGGCAATAACGCACATTGTTGCGGAGCGAGCAGATTGCCGAAGTGAACTTCTCCACATTTGCTGCAGGCTGCTTGAGAAGGTGCAGTGCATAGCGCAGCGCGCTCTTGTGCCCCACTCCTGGCAGCGAGGCGATCTGCTCCACAGCCTCATCGAGAAGGGCTGATTTGTATTTATGAGCGTCCATACGATGCTATCGCTTTTTTGACCGAGCCGAACCGCTTGAGCAGCTTTTCAGCAGCAGCTTCGTCAAGCTCTGGTATTTCGTTCATTATGGCTTTAACAGCACGGCTGAACATATCACTGCCGTTCTGCTGTCTGGCTGGTGCTGCGCGGCGCGAGGCGTCGAAGGTGGCCATGACCATGGTGAGAATCATATCCAGAGCCATCTGTTTGGCCCTTTCCGCCACAATCTGGTTTTTCTCCTCCACAGGATCGATGTCCATCGAGACCACAATCTCTGCGGCTGAAGCCACTGCGGCAGAAGATCCGCAGCAGATGCACGCAGTAAGAAGCCCCTTGCGGCGGGTGTCACGCACTCCACCTGTAAGGAACGGCCCCGCATTGCTGTGTTCCACGGCCAGCACCACATCCTTTTCACTGCCTCCCAACGAATAGATCTGCTTCCATGCGGCAGTGAAATAGTCGAGGCATCCTTCTCCGTCAAGAGGCACGAAAAAGCCTTCTGGAGCAGAATATGCTGCAGGCACGCCGCTTGTGCCCATAAGGCAGAATATCCGCCCGCCGGAGCGTACCCTCTCCACTATCTTTTCCACCAGCTTCCTGATTACAGGCACCTGTTTCTCCAGAGCCTCTGCAAGAAGTTTGTGGTTTGTGACTATGGCAGTTGAAATTTCCATATTACTTGAGATGATATTTTACCAGTTCATCTATCGGTGACTGCACCACCTTGCCCATACGGAGCCTTGCATTCCTGCAGACTCTTTCCAGGATATCACTGTATGCCGCTGCCACAGAACCCACGAACCCCACCTTGCAGTGCTGAGTGTCAAGCTGCATCACATTGCGCGAGAGGAACTCCTCGAAGCCGGTCTGGATCAGGTTCTTGACATAAGGATGGTTGCGGAATTCAGCCAGGAGGAGAGAGAATCCGGCAAGGAACCTGCTGGGCGCAGGCTCTTTGTACACCTTCTTCA
>JAGHVP010000089.1 GCA_018064305.1 Candidatus Equibacterium intestinale
TCTCCGCGCAGCACCCAGCGGCGCGAAGAGAAAGTGAACTCTAGCTTGTTGCGGTAGTAATACTGCTTGTCGGACCCCAGGATAGGTGAGATTCCGGGAAGCGAGAGGTGGCCGATGCGCACCAGCTGGTCTTCTACCTGCTGCTGCTTTGCTGCAAGCTGCAGAGGATAGGGAAGTATCTGCCATTTGCACCCTCCGCAGTCTCCATAATGCTTGCAGACAGGCTCGATTCTGTCCGGAGATGGATGTAACAATCTTGTTATATATCCTTCTAAATAACCTTTTCTAACTTTTGTAACCTGAATATTCACAATATCGCCAGGCACTGCGAACTGCACGAAAACTACCTTTCCGTCTACATGCGCAAGGGCTTTTCCTTCAGCTGCAACTGCCTCGATGGTGACATTTTCAAGCAGTGGTTTTTCTTTTTTACGACTCATCAGCATGAATTTTTGAGTTGCCAAAATTAGTTAATAAATTTGGGATATGAAACGCATTTACCTTATTCTTATCGCGCTGCTTGCACCTCTGTTCTGCAAGGCAGCAATCACACTTCCTTATATTGTAGGAGACAACATGGTCCTCCAGCAGAACACCACCGTGAAGGTGTGGGGCTGGGCAGACAGCAATGCCACTGTAAAATGCACCGCCGACTGGCTGAAAAAGCCGCTGAAGGCTGTGGCGGACAGCACCGGCTACTGGGAGTTCTCAATCCAAACCCTTGCTGCAGATCACACACCGCACAGCATTGTGTTTAAAGACAATACAAAGTCAGAAGTAACGGTAAGCAACATCCTTTTCGGAGAGGTATGGGTGGCAGGCGGCCAGTCTAACATGGAGATGCCCATGAAGGGATTCTGGTGCCAGCCCGTGAAAGGCAGCGATGTGGCCGTTGCAGAGGCCAACCGCTATCCCGAGCTCCGCATGATCACCATCCGCCGCGACTTCGACCACCAGCCTCAGGACCGCATCCGCCTGGAGACGCACTGGCAGGTGGCAAGCAGCGAGACTGTGGCAGACTGGAGCGCGGTAGGATATTATTTCGCCAAGTTCCTGCAGGAAGGCACCGGCTGCCCTGTGGGCATCATCTCGGCAAACTGGGGCGGCACCAAGATAGAGGCATGGATGCCCCAGGATGTGGCAGAACGGTTTGTGGGCAGCAACTACCAGTTTCCCGACCTCACCCAGACCGGGCCGGAGCACCAGCCGTACCTCATCTATAACTGTTATATACCACCCATAATCAACTATACCATAGCTGGTTTCATTTTCTATCAAGGCTGCAGCAACCTTGGACAGCACGGCATCTACCCGCAGATGATGCAGGCTATGGTAAGCTGCTGGAGAGACCTCTGGGGGCTGGGCGAGCTGCCTTTCTATTATGTAGAGATTGCACCTTACAGCTACGGAAACAGCAGCGACACCATCGCCGCTCTGCTGCGCGAGGCGCAGTTCAAGGCTCAGAGCCTGATTCCCAACAGCTACATGATCACCACCAACGACCTCTATTACGACTATGAAGACGGCATCCACCCGGTGGAGAAAGAGAAAGTGGGGCAGAGGCTTGCTTGGTGCGCCCTGGCACGCGATTACGGCCACAAAGGCATCAACTACAGATATCCCAGCTACAAGAGCCACGAAGTGCTTGAAAACGGCCATGTAATAGTTGAATTCAACGATGTGGCAGACTTTGCCTACTATCTTAACGGCAAGGTTAACGGATTCGAGCTGGCCGGCGAGGACGGCGTATTCCACAAGGCGCAGTTCACTCATATCTGGTACGAGCCCAAGGCCGACCTCTACAGCGAGGAAGTGCCGCACCCCGTATATGTACGCTACTGCTTCAGGAACGCCCTTGTGGGCAACCTCACTAGCGAGCGCCTGATGCCTGTGGTGCCTTTCCGCACCGACAACCTCTAGTAGTTGTATTTCTTCCACTCCGCGGCCAGACGGGCGCGGATCTGAGCCTCCTTGGCATTTTCGCCGGGCTCATAGAACTTGGTGCCTGAAATCTCTTCTGGCAGGAACTCCTGGTCTACGAAATTGCCCTCGAACGCGTGGGCATATTTGTCGTCTTTTGCATCCCCCCGCCCTATCATGCGCGATGGGGGGGCATTGCGAAGATGCCGGGGCACGGGGAGGGGCTGCTCTTTCTCTATCTTTTCAAGGGCTGTGTCTATTGCCATATAGGCGCTGTTGCTCTTGGGGCTTGTGGCCAGATAGATGCAGGTCTCTGCAAGGATGATGCGTGCCTCGGGCATGCCTATCTTGTGCACTGCATCGAAGCAGCTCTGTGCAAGCAGCAGGGCGTTGGGATTTGCAAGGCCCACATCCTCTGATGCCAGAATCACCATGCGGCGCGCAATGAAGAGCGGATCTTCGCCACCCGCAAGCATCCTGGCCATCCAGTAGATGGCACCGTTGGGGTCGCTGCCGCGCATGCTTTTGATGAAGGCAGAGACAATGTCGTAGTGCTGCTCGCCGTTTTTGTCATAAAGTGCGATGTTTTCCTGCAGCGTATCGGTAACTGTCTGATTGTCAATAACAATCTCAGCATCAGCAAGGTGGTTCATCACCACTAGCTCCAGAATGTTGAGCAGCTTGCGGCCGTCACCGCCGCTGAAGCGGAACAGGGCTTCTTTCTCTACAACCTTGATATTCAGCGTTTTAAGCTCGATATCTTCAGTCAGTGCGCGATCCAAAAGCCTATCTAAATCCTTAACTTCCAGGCTCTTGAGCACATACACACGGCATCTTGACAGAAGCGGTGTGATAACCTCGAACGAGGGATTTTCGGTGGTGGCACCTATAAGCACCACAGTGCCACTTTCAACAGCGCCCAGCAGTGCGTCTTGCTGAGCCTTGTTGAAACGGTGTATCTCATCTATGAAAAGGATGGGAGCCCCGTGGTTTGAGAACATCCGGCTGCTGGCAGCCTTTGCAAAAACGTCACGGACTTCCTTGACACCGCTTGTAACTGCAGAAAGCGTGTAGAATTCGCGTTTAAGTGTTGCGGCAATGATTCTGGCCAGTGTAGTCTTGCCAACGCCCGGAGGGCCCCATAGAATAAACGAAGACATGGCGCCGGACTCGATCATCTTGCGGATGACAGCGCCTTCGCCAAGCAGATGTTCCTGTCCGACATAATTGTCGAGAGTGGTCGGACGAATACGTTCGGCCAGAGGAGCAAGGTTCTGTATCAATTCTTCGTTCATGCCTCAAATATAATAAGTTTAAGACTGATATAAATATAAATAGGGCTCTTGACGAACCCTATTTTACATAATATAAATTGTGTTAATTTTACTTATGTGATTTTTTAGTGCTTTTTTTGTGGCGTGCGTTCTTCTTTGCCTTTGCCAGAACTGCCGCTACAATTGCAATCACAGCAACAGCAAGGATTATCACAGTTGTGAGATTCATGTTGTTGCCCTTGACCCTTGACCACATTTCAAGAAGCGCCTTTGTACGATCACCGCTGTCGTGCATGAGTGCGCAACGGTCAATCACCGACTGGTCTGCATAGAACACGTGGTCGAGAACCACAGCCTTTGCTGCATCACCGAAGAAATAACTTGCATCAAGTGTGTCTACAGCACCTTCCTCCTGAGCGAAATCCATCATGTACTCGAGGACCTCGTCGGTACCTACTGCGCTTACATAGCCTATCTCCTCCATGTTGCGTATAGCGTTGTCGCTGCGGCACATGAAGTTGATGAAATAGCGCGCCGCTTTGACATTCTGGGCATATTTAGGAATCAGCCAGCCGTCGAACCATACATTGCTGCCTTCGTCAGGCACAACATACTCAAGTTCCACACCAACTTCCTTAGCCTCATCAATAGCCCACTTCGCATCGCCGCTCCATGTGAGGTTGAGCCATGCCTTTTCCTGGGTCATAAGCTCTTTCCCGAAGTCTGCCTCCCAGCCTAACAGATTGGGTTTCACCTCGTTAAGATAATTTTCAACTTT
>JAGHVP010000083.1 GCA_018064305.1 Candidatus Equibacterium intestinale
ATTATATACAGTCAGATAGAGAGCCCATGATGGACATAGTTGAAAAACAGCGCGCATTCTTCAAGACAGGCGCGACATTGGATATTAAATGGAGGATTGCGCGGCTGAAAGAGCTGCGCGATGCCGTGGCTGCCCACGAGGAGGAATTCGAGCAGGCGCTGGCCGCCGACCTGGGCAGAAGCCGCGTGGAGGCATACCTCTGCGACATCGGCCCCACCATCGTAGAGATAAACGAGATGATACGGGGGCTGCGCAGATGGGCGCGGCCCGAGAGGCATTTCAGCGGGCTGATGTGCTTCCCGAGCATTATCACCAAGGTTTTCAAGATGCCATACGGCGTCACGCTTGTCATAAGCCCTTTCAATTTCCCCATACTGCTCACGTTAGGGGTGGTGGCAGCCAGCATCTGCGGCGGCAACACCGTTGTAGTGAAGGCAAGCTCTAAATCTTCGGCCTGCACAGCAGTGCTCAAGAAGTTCATTGCCGATATCTTTCCTCCTGAGTTTGTGACTTTGGTTGACGGCGGGCACGATGTGGCCGACATGTGCCTTGATCAGCGCTGGGACAAGATCTTCTACACAGGTTCTCCCGTCGTAGGCAGGCATGTGCTTGAAAAGGCAGCTGTCAACCTGACCCCGGTGACGCTCGAGCTTGGCGGGGAAACTGGCAACTGGTGTGTGGTGCGCAAGGATGCCGACCTGCAGGATGCCGCCAGGAAGATAGCGTTCTTCAAGCTGTGCAATGCCGGGCAGATATGCATCAACATCAACCAGGTAGCTGTGGCAGAGGAAGTTGCCGGAAAATTCATCGACCTTCTCGCCGCTGAATTCAGGCGCCAGGGAGGTGAAAGGATTCAGGACAGTGATGAATACCCGCGCATGATTACCGAGGCGGCCTACGACAAATGTGCCTCGCTGGCCGATGAATACCGCAGCAGGATAGTCTTCGGCGGAGAAGGCAGCCGGCAGTCACTCCGATACTCCCCCACCATAATTTATCCTGTTGCCCCGGATGAGCCTATAGTGCGCAGCGAACTCTTCTGCCCGCTGCTTCCTGTGGTTCCTTTCAAGGATTCTGAGGTGGACACTCTGATGGCAACGATTGCGGACAGGGAACATCCCCTTGCGATGTACCTGTTTACAAGCAACACCCGCTGGGCATGGAAGGTGATGAGCACCCAGCAGTACGGAGGCGGCTGCATCAACGAAGTCTGCATCCATCTGATGGTGAAGGGAGTGCCTTTCGGAGGCACTGGGCATTCCGGTATGGGAGCATACCACGGCGAATGGGGGTTCCGGGAGTTCACACACCCCTGCACAGTGCTGAAAGGCAGCACCAGGTTCAACCTTCCAATGCGCGAGCATCCCTACTCCGGGGCCGCAGGTGAAAAGAAGCTGAAGCTGCTCAGACTTTTCGAGCGTTAACAGACACAAAAGTATTATTCCTATGATAGAAGAAAGAATGATTGCACTGCGTGATGATACGCAGGTAGAGAATCTGAGCCGTTTTTTCAAGACGGGTCCGGGGCAGTATGGAGAGGGCGACCGTTTCCTGGGTATAAAGGTGCCGGTAACCCGCAGCCTTGTGAAGGAAATCTGGAAAGAGTGCAGTCTGGAGGAACTGGAGACGGCAGTTGCCAGCCCCTGGCACGAAGTGCGCCTCTGCGCGCTGCTCGTCCTGGTGCAGCTGTACAAGCATGCCAGGAAGGATATAGGCTTCCGAGGCAGATGCGTGGAATTCTATCTCTCGCACACCAGGTACATCAACAACTGGGACCTCGTGGACCTGAGCTGCTACGAGATTCTCGGCAGCTGGCTGCTTGACAAAGACCGCAGCATACTCTACAGCCTTGCCCGTGACGGCAGGACCATTTGGGAGCAGCGCATCGGAATAGTAAGTTGCATGCAGCTCGTCCGCCACGGCGAACTGGCCGACACACTTGCAATATCAGACATCCTGCTGCACCACCGGCACGACCTCATACACAAGGCCACCGGCTGGATGCTGCGCGAAGTAGGCAAACGCGATGAAGCCCTGCTTAGGAGCTATCTTGAGACTCCGGCACCCGGCGAATCCGTGCCCAGATGCGCCGCGATGCCACGGACAATGCTCCGCTATGCGATAGAGAAGCTGCCCGAAGCCGACAGGATGGCATTCATGAACCGCCCAGTTCCTGCACAGGGCTGACAGTTATGCTTCAGTGTTGTCAAAAGTGAAGTCTTCCCACGGCATGTGGGCGTCCTTTCCGCGGTCGCGCCCCTCGTCCACATGCATAAGCATTGGGAACTGGTTGATGTCCGCCATGCCAAGCTCTGCCTTGCGGCGGATTGCCCTGCACACACGGCCTGTTACAACAAGCGATTCGAGGGTCTCTCCAGAAAGGATTTCCAGCGCCTCCTGATAGGTCTTGCCTTCACCCAGGAGGATACCGATCTTGCGCGTGCGGCCGCCATATACTGTGACATACAGGTCACCGATGCCCATGTTTTCGCAGTCGCGGCTCGAGTGCTGCATCTCAAGCAGCAGGCGCATTTCCTTGACAGCCTGATAGAACGCAGCTGCCTGCGAATTGTAATGGAGCCCCGCGTCAGCCCCAAGGTCACGGTTAACGAGTCCGATGGTCATGGCCACAGCCAGGGCATATCCGTTCTTAAGCGCCACTGCGCTTTCAAGCCCTTCCACATCATTTGTTGTGCTGATATGGTAGTAGCCGGTTGTCATTGCCTCCTTCATCATCCTGACCACACCGCTCTGATATCCGCAGAAGGCAACTTCTGTCTGGTCGTGGGCCACAAGCTCGTAGCTGGTGCACGGGCCGCCTATGGCACAGATGTCGCGCTCCACTCCCCTCTTTGCCAGCTCGCGCTTCCAGTATTCAGGATAGCTTATGAGATCGCCGTTATCCAGATTCTTCAAGCCTTTCGTAACACTGAGCACCGGAACTGAGGGATCAAGCTCGCAGAGCACATTTTCAAGGAACCACTCCACTCCGAAGCTGCTCACGCCTCCTATGACGAAGTCACATCCTCCCACAGCCTCTTTCCACTCTTCGAACTGATAATATTTCACACCTTCAGGGAAAGGCCTGTCAAACTTCAGATGCCGCCCTGTCTTCCTGCAACCGTCAATTATTGCCCTGTCGAGCGGCGTACCTACAAGACGCACTTCATTGCCGTTTTCGCGTGCAGGGAATGCAAGCGCACTTCCCATCATGCCGCTTCCTATTATGGTGATTACCTTGCTCATTTCTTCTATTTGACTGAAAATTCGTGTGTTGTGCCGTAGTCATACCAGTCGCGGAGCTTGAGGCTTAACGCAGACTGGTCGTAGACATTGCTCCACTGTGTATCCTCCACCATACCGTTGTCCCACTTCAAGTCTTTCCAGTGAACATCCGAAAGGCACTGCTGCGCTTCGTCAGAAGTAATGATGCCGCCCCTGCCTGACAGGAAATCCGAAGCTACGGCATAGCGCCACCAGCTCTTGCTGTGCGGATTGCCAAGTACCGGATCGGGCTCTGTAGTATAATATTTCGGAGCGATGAGGTGGTTGGTCATAAGCATTGTGTTCTCACCTTCAGCCTTTCTTGTTATCATGGTCTTCCATCCGTCGAAGAGGTCGAACTCTATGGCAGCGCAGTTGCCTTCCGCATCTGCAACAAGGTAATGGTAGCCGCCTCCGGCAGTCTGGTCGTGGCGCACATCAAGCCCTGCAACCAGCTCAAGCGCCTCATCCACAGTGGCGCAGCGGTCCAGTATCAGCCTCATCAATATGCTTGTGCCGGCAACCGGCCTGCCGGTGTCCTGCCATGCGGCCTGTTTGGGCAGCGCCATGATAGAGATGCACAGCCCTTTCTCGTTCATACCGTCCATCGGAGCATATACTGCAGCCAGGCACAGCGCCTTTGCAGCCAGGCCGTCCGGCAGCTTTTCGAGGTTATAGCCGAGATGCGAAAGGTCGCAGGTGGAAATAGACGCATATCCCCCTTTCGGGTGTGACTTCAGCACCAGTGTGGGATTCTTGAAGAAATCATAGTTGCGGCCGAAAAGATAGCCGTCACCATCAGCATTCTTTGCCTGGAAAGAAGTGCAGGCAAAGCCGTTGCCGGTCTGCCTGCCGGAGAGGTCGGGCTTGTAAAGGCCGCGGCTCAGCTGCCCTATCACGAACTCCACCAGCTTGGTGTTGGCGTCGATACCGGCTGCAAGAACCTTGTCAAGGTCATATTTTGCCTTATAGTCAGTAACATATAGATACGGATCGTTTTCAGAGCCCTGCTTGATGGAAGCAATGGTCCTGATTTCGCCCTGCCATATACATGCCACTGCAACAACTGCTGCCACCAGCACGGCAAGGATGGTTTCAAGCACTTTTTTCATACGATATGTTTTGATGGCAAAATTAGAAAAAAAACCAGACAAGCTGTGCTGACAGAAAAGCTTAAATAAATCCGCACAGATGCCGGAATTTACACTCCAGAATTATAACTTTGCAGACAGACACGAAAAACAATGCTGCATGATTTATCTCAAGTCATTCGATCTGCCGTCAAACGATATTGAGTCGGAGTTTTTCAGGAGGGACACTTTTCCCACCTACCACGCCACACTCTACCCTTTCTAGGTGTTTCCCCAGAAGGGACTGAGCCATATCGATTTTGACGACATCACCATTTTCAGCGGCGGGAACGGCTCCGGCAAGTCAACGCTTCTGAATGTGATGTGCGAAAATCTTGGGCTGAAACGCGAAGCGCCATTCAACAAGACTGCGCTTTACGATGATTATGTGGCTTTTACAGAAGGCCAGATGGCGCAGCTGCCGAGAGAAGAGATGCGCAGCATGATGGAGGTCTCAAGGATAATAACCAGCGACGATGTGTTCAACCACATTCTGGATGTGCGCGACCGCAACGACAAGATAGATTTCAAGCGGCAGGTGATTCTGGAGCAGCGGATGCAGTACCGGAGCGACCCTTCCGCCAGAGTCCGGGAGATTGACTTCGATGATGAGGAAAGCGTCGGCCGCTACCGTGAATATGCCGAAATGTCGCGGAAAAACCTGTCTGCCTCGGGCTATGTGAAGAAGCACCTCGGCTTCAACGAGCGCACCTATTCCAACGGTGAAAACGGGTTCAAGTATTTCACCGATGCCATCCAGCCCGGCGGGCTCTATCTGCTTGACGAGCCCGAGAACTCCCTGGCAGCGGAGCTTCAGACCGAACTGGCAGACTTCCTGCTCGGCATGGCAAGGGCATACCGGTGCCAGTTCATCATCTCGTCGCACTCACCGTTCATCCTGTCAATACCATTTGCAAAAATCTATGACATGGACTCCTTCCCTGTCCGCACCTGCAGATGGACAGCACTGCCCAACATCCGCCTCTACCACGACTTCTTCAAAGATCACGAGAGCGAGTTCTGACGAAATTACTGACGCAGTTGTTTCGCTGCCGAACAGCCAGATAGGCATCGACAAGGCATGACTTAGTATAATAAGCTCAGTCTCCTATGCCATGCCCCATAATAACACGACTAATGACGACGTCCGGGCTTCAAGAACAATTTCCTGACATACCCTTTCATAGATACGATCCTGCAGGCAAGGATATCTTCT
>JAGHVP010000097.1 GCA_018064305.1 Candidatus Equibacterium intestinale
TCAGGTGAGCGATCCCGGCAAGGTAGAGGGCAACACAGTGTTCACATATCTTGATGCATTCTGCAAGCCTGAGCATTTCGACAAGTTCGCATCGTGCTTCGTGGGCAAGAAGGTAAGCTTCGAGTTCCATTCTCTCGACGAGGTGAAGGCACAGTACCGAGCAGGCGGCCTGGGCGACATGATGATCAAGCAGTTCCTGAACGCAGTGCTCAACGACACTCTGGAACCTATCCGCCAGCGCCGTCACGAACTCGAGCAGAACCTGCCGTATGTCTATGACGTGCTGAAGAAAGGCAGCGAGGAGGCCCGCGCCGTTGCGGCACAGACCCTTGCCGATGTCAAACGTGCCATGCGCATCAACTATTTCGACGAGGGTGTCCTCGAGCAGTTGATTGAAGAGCAGAAAGCGAAGTTCAGCAAATAACCTCATTGCTGCTCTTCCAGCCAGCAGCGCAGCAGCTCGAAGTATTCCGGAGCACTCATCCAGACTGTTTCAGGAGACAGGATTTCAAGTTCACTCTTAACACCGGCATACCATGTCGATGCGGACAATGCGCTCAGCTGCCGCACCAGTGGATGAAAGAGACAGAAATGTTGTTAGTGTGATGGCAATTGCAGATGCTTTGAATGTAGACTTTCGGCACATGTGACGGTTGGTGGATTCAGAAACGCAGGCTATTCCATACGGCCTGTATATGCGTCGCGGTCTTTTGTGTCGAAGTCAGACTGGAAGAATAAATTTGCGGCATTGTCAACCTCCTTGCCCCACGGGGCAGGGCCGTCAGCCTGCTGGACTACCCACATCCTCAATTCTTTCTTATGCCAGTTTATATTGCACCATGTGCCCCAGGCACCGCCGTGTCCGAACCACATCTCTTCACCGTCCTTGACCGGAGCAGTGAGCCCGAGTGAATATCCGTCCATCCCTTCCGGACGGGTGGATACTGCAAGGATGGATTTCACGGTCTCCTCCTTGAGGATGCGCTTTCCATTCTCGCCCATGCCGAGATTCATCAGCATCTTGTAGAACTTGAGCTGGTCTGCAGCAGTGCTCCACAGACCGGCACCGGCGGAGGCGAAAACGTGTGAGTCGTTGTAGGGGCGCTGCTCCCAATCCTTTTCCCCGACCCATTCGGCAGGAGCATTCTCCTTGTATGCATAAAGCTCTATCTTCTTGCGGATCTGCCTGTTGCTGGGCCAGAACCATGTGTCTTTCATCCCAAGAGGGTCGAGCACCTCCTGCTTGAGGTAATCCTCCCACTTCATCCCGGTTACAACTTCAACAACTGCCGCACCGATGTCAATGCCTGTGTTTGAATACATGTCTTTTGTGCCCGGCTCGAACATTATGGGGTCGGCAGCAGCTATGGCAGCTACCTGGCGGAGCCTTGCGCCGCCGCTCCATCCACCACCGCGGACACCCGGCTGCTTGGCGCTGACCTCAAACGGGAATCCACCGGTATGGTTGAGCACCATTCTGATTGTCAGTACATTCTGCGCTTTGTGCAGAGTTTTGACACCGTCTTTTTCTCCGTCCAGAACCCACAGCTCTGCAAATTCGGGAAGATATTTTGAAACAGGATCGTCAAGAGAAATCCGGCCTTCCTCTACAAGTTTGGCGATTGTCACCCCGCAGAATCCTTTGGTCTGGGAGCACTGCATGAACGCGCTGTTCATCTTGATGGGGCGCTTTGAAGCAGCATCGGCATATCCGATGCAGCAGGTCTCCTGCACTCCGTCTTTGTAGAAGACGCTGATTGCGCCCGGCAGCTGACCGCTTTCAACATAGGGCAGCAGCACATCATAGGCATAGTGGGTTTTAGACTCTTTCGGACCTTTGGCACCTGCGGCAGTACATATCAGCACTGCCGTCATAATGAACAGAAATCTTTTCATGGTTTATCGTACGGAGTTAAATTAATCTTCTTCGAAGTCGAGGCAGTATCTGCCGGCGGTGAAGGGGCGCACCTTGCCGTTTGCCACGGCTACATGCTCGGGATGGACCGAGTATCCCTTCAATGCTTCAGGTGATTCGAAAGATGAGTCGAGCATGAGGTCGATTGTGCTGCTGGGTAGCCCTTCTGTGTTGACTTTGATGCTGAGAAGGCCGGGAATCTTGCCTGCAAGGCCTTCCAGGCCAGCTTTGATTTCTGCTTTGACTTGGATTTTCTGTTCGGGAGTCAGCTCATCCTTGAGCTTCCAGAGGATAATGTGTCGTGTCATGTCAGTTTCTTGAAAATTTTGCGCAATTTACTACTTTTTTGTTTAACACCGGAGCCATTTGTTTCTTGACGGTAAAATTGTATATTTGTAAACTTGCATGCAGGATAGTAAAATAATATAAAATCATAGCACACATGAATCATCTTACAAAAATCTTCTGTGGGGCGGCGGCAGCTTTGTCCCTGATGTCTGTTTCCTGTAAACCGTCTGACGTACCGGTCAGCGGCGTGTCACTTTCCCAGTCTTCGGTGACATTGGTAGAAGGGGAGACCTGCCAGCTTGATGCAGTGGTTGCCCCTGAAAATGCGACCAACAAGAATGTGACCTGGAATTCCAGCAATGAAGGGGTGGCTTCCGTGTCAGGCGGAAAAGTCACTGCCGTATCTGCCGGTGAGGCCGTAATTACTGTGGCAACAGAAGATGCAGGCCGCAACGCCACCTGCAGGGTGACAGTAAATGCCAGAATAATTGCTGTAGAGTCAGTAAGCCTGGATCAGACAGCGCTTGAGATGACGGTTGGTGACGTGGCCGACATCCAGGCAACCGTATTGCCCGCTGATGCAACTGACAAGAGTGTAATCTGGACATCGTCAGACGAGAGTGTCGCTGCCGTATCCGATGGGCAGGTGGAGGCACTTGCTGCAGGATATGCCGTTATTACTGTAACTACTGCCGATGGCGGCATGTATGCCGAATGTGAGGTAACGGTGGCGGCAAAGGAGATGCCTGCCAGGATGTTGGAGGTTGAAACGCTCCCTGACATTGTGGCGAGGTCCGGCCATGTCATGTTTTATGACAAGAACGGCAGCCTTGTCGTTGCAGGAGGCCATGAATCTGGCTTCAGCCCTACATCTTCCGCACAGATCCTTGAAGGAGACGGTTGGACGGAATTCTATTCATACTATACTCACGACTTACCATTCTCACTTGTCCTGTCTTCCGGTGAAGTTATGATCGGCGCAGGATGCTCTGGCGGTGGCGGCACCGGCGCATCAGACGATGTAGACATCTATAATCCGGAGACCAGGACATTCTCTGACGGCCCCAGGATGGTATTCAGTAGAAACCAGTGCCATGCAGTGGAACTTACAAACGGAGATGTGGTGGTTTCCGGCAACTGGTATTCTACAGATGCAGTTGAGAAGTGTTCTCCATCAAGCAGGTATTTCGAACAGATCGCTGAAGTCTCACAGTCCAGGCTGTCACCATATCTGTTCGAGACATCTGAAAACAAGGGTGTGGTGTTCGGATGTTATGCTAATTATGGAGGTACATACTCCTTTGGGAACATTTCTGTAGACAGATTTGACGGTACCAGCTATTATCCTGAACTGTTCAACGAGTGGATTCCTGATTATTGCAGGTTGAATTTCAGACCGGAAGATTATAAGATCGGTGACTATACCTACTTCATGGTCGGAGTTGACGCTTATGAAAACAGAGGCCTTATGAAACTTTGTGGCGAGGAGTTCTCAATGGTTGAAACCGATTTCCTGATTCCGTCTGTCCATCCGGTCAATGGATCGTCATTGGGCTATTATACACTGGTGGTCGACAAAGAAGAAAACAAGGCGCACATCGTCTGCACTGCAGACAACCTTTACAGTCTGTGCGTATTTACAATCGACTATGCACCTGCACTGAACGGTGGTGTGGCAACAGTAAGCTTCTCATATACAGAGCAGTTCAGCAGCCAGGTTTCGGCTGAATGCTGCTGCCTCACACCTGACGGCAACATTGCGGTATCAGGAGGTATATATGACTCGAATTTATACCCGTTCATCTGTTGCCATATCCTGAAGCACTGAGCAGGACGGGTGTCACCCTGATGCCTCCTACGTTGAGTCCTTCCGGAATGTCGCCGGGGAATTTGACCGTGACGGTATGTTTCCCGGGCTTGACGAACGGGATCCAGCCGGCACGTGACCAGCTGAACATGTTGTAGAGCGGCTGGAAGTTGGTGACGGCCATGCCTTCGTCGGTGCTGACGGTGAAGTCCACGCGGCCGTTGCCCCTCATCTCTACATCGAAGTCGTAATAGCCTTCGTGTGGAATCTCAACAGTCCACGTCAGTTCGGCACCGGTCTCCATATTGCTGGTGCCCCATTTGGTGTTCCATTCGCCGAACCGTGGCATCCATCCGAGCTTGCCGTTGCTGCAGCCTTCAACTTCAGCGAATGCAGTCTGTATCTGGGTCTTGTAGCCATCAAGTGCCACGAATGTCTGCTCCACGTCGGGCTGGCCGTCAAGCCACAATTCGATGACCGAAACGGGGCTGTCAGGAGCCGTGCCGGGAATGTCGAGGACTGTGATGCCGCTTTCATTGTGGAATTTCAGCCTGCTGCCTCCACATATCCTGGCTCTTTTGATTCCATTCCTTATGCCGGGTACTTCCAGCTTACCGTCCGTCGGCCATTCGTATACGAGTAGATACAGCCTGTCGCCATGTGCAACTGCATCACCCCACTGCAGGGCATGCCCCCAGGGGGAGGATTCTGCGGCATAAACAGCCATAGGATATCTTTTTATCCATTCTCCGGCCTTGAGAAGAGACTCCTTTGCGGGCTCCGGAATCCTTCCGAGGTGGTCGGGACCGACATTCATCATGAAAGTGCCGCCACGGGCGACCGTCGAGAGGAGTGTCTTGAGAACATATTCCGGGCTTTTCCATTCGGCATCTTCCACTGAAAAGCCCCAGCCTACCTGCATTACGTCTATGCCTTCCCAGAGAGCGTTGATGTTGGCGCATGGAATCTCCATATCGCCATAAGTCTCGTAGTCGCCCATTCCGTTGCCCACACGGCTCGAAACGAGGCAGCCGGGCTGGTTCTTGTGCACCAGTTCGACCAGCTCCTGTGAATATTTGATGTCCATGTCGCCGGGAGTGTCGAACCAGATGAGTTCGATATCACCGTATTTTGTGGTGATTTCATTGACCTGGGGGACGC
>JAGHVP010000076.1 GCA_018064305.1 Candidatus Equibacterium intestinale
GGATGAGCGAAGCGAAGTCCCGGCGGGTGCCCCGGACGAATCCGGGGCGGTGGTGCATTCTTAATCAGCAGGGCAGGCGATTCCTTCCTGCGCCGCAGGGCAGGCGGTTCCTTCTTGAGCAGCAGGGCGGCGGTTCCTTCCTGCGCAGCAGGGCAGGCGGTGCCTTCAATGTCTAGGCGCGAGGCTGACGGGCGGTGGACTATGCAGGGCCTTTCTGTTTCTGTACATCCCAAGACCAATCATGCAAACATGTCTCGTCTGGCGTGCCCGGTGGAAATTTCGGATGGGTACCGAGCACATCTGTATTTGTAAGTAACTGATAATCAGTGGTGGTTATCCTTGACGTGTGCTCGGTACCCCTGATTTTTTCCACCGCGCACATTCTTGCGGACATCACGCACAGAAGGACGGAGGCCTTGAGAGTGCCGCCACGCATCAGTTCCGCCCGCGGCATGTGGCCGGTCTATATGCTTCTTCTTTTGCGCGCTTCTGCGTGCTAATTTGCAGAATCATCGCGTCACTTCGCAATCAATGGAATTTTTTCTGTATATTAGCAGACATTTTGGTTGAACAACAATCACAAATTAAATAACAATTATCTATGGCACAGAAAAACAGTAATATTGTCGCTATCGTGACGATGTTTTTCATGTTTGCGATGATCTCCTTCGTCACAAACATGGCAGCACCTTTCGGAAACATCTGGAAGATCCACTATGAGTGGTCAGGTATGCTTGGTAACCTTATGAACTTTGCCGCGTACCTGTTCATGGGTATTCCAGCAGGAAAGCTTCTTACCAAGATCGGTTACAAGAAGACTGCCCTCATCGCTCTCGGCGTGGGCTTCTGCGGCATCGGCGTACAGCTTGCTTCCAGCTTCATGAACCTCGGCATCAGCGCTCTCGTGGTTTACCTCCTCGGTGCATTCATCTGCGGTTTCTGCGTATGTATGCTCAATACAGTCGTAAACCCTATGCTTAACCTTCTCGGCGGCGGTGGAAACAAGGGCAACCAGCTCATCCAGACCGGTGGAGCCTGCAACTCACTCGCAGGTACTCTCACTCCGTTCCTTGCAGGTGCAATGATCGGTACTCTTACCCCGAATACAGCCCTTTCAAGCGTACGTCCTCTTCTTCTCATCGCTCTCGCAGTATTTGCGCTCTCATTCCTCGTGATCTATTTCGTAGCTATTCCTGAGGTTCACGCAAAGACAGAGGCCACTGCAGAAAAGGACAGATACAGCGCATGGAGCTTCCGTCATCTCATTTTCGGAGTCATTGCAATCTTCTTCTATGTAGGTATCGAGATCGGCATCCCTGCAGAGCTCAACGCATATCTCTCACTCCCTGCCGACAAGGGCGGTGCAGGCCTTGGCGAGGGTGCGGCAGTCATCGGCGGTGCAGTCGCAGCAGTCTACTGGCTGCTCATGCTCGTCGGCCGTCTCTGCAGCTCAGCTATCAGCGGCAAGGTCTCATCCAAGACTCAGGTCTCTGTAGTGGCAAGCGTTGCGATTCTGTTCGTGATCATCGCGATTTTCCTCCCGGCTGCAACAACCATCTCGATGCCAGGATTCGTTGATGGCTCATTCACCATTGTGAAGGTTCCAGCATCTGCTCTCTTCCTTGTCCTCTGCGGTCTCTGCACATCTGTGATGTGGGGATGTATCTTCAACCTCGCAGTCGAGGGCCTTGGCAAGTATACCGAGCAGGCTTCCGGCATCTTCATGATGATGGTTGTCGGTGGTGGTGTGATGCCGTTCCTCCAGGATGTGATCGCCCGCTCGACTTCATACATGACCTCATACTGGTTCGTGGTTGCAATGCTTGCATACATCCTCTTCTATGCATTTGTAGGATGCAAGAACGTGAACAAAGACATTCCTGTTGATTAATCATTAAATACGAAAGATAATGGCAAAACAATATGTAGTCGGTATCGACGTCGGAGGACAGACCTCCAAGATC
>JAGHVP010000202.1 GCA_018064305.1 Candidatus Equibacterium intestinale
GGGTAATGAATGGCAGGCACAGTGGATCAGCGACGGTAATGACGACGACTTCGCTCCGGCTCCAATGGTCCGCAAGAGTTTCAACCTGGCGCAGAAGCCCGCCCGGGCGCGCCTCTACATAAGTGCCGCTGCATATTACAAGCTCAGCGTTAACGGTGCACCGGTAAGTGACATAACCCTTGATCCGGGCTACACAGTCTACAGCCGCACCAACCTCTATTCTTCATACGACATCACACCTTACATATATACAGGCGAAAACGTAATCGGCGCAGTTCTCGGCAACGGCTTCTACAATGAGATAGAGCCTGTTGCAACATGGGACTTCGAGAAGGCATACTGGCGTGACCGTGCAAAGATGATTGCCGAACTGCATATCACCTATGCCGACGGCACTCAGGAAACCATTGTCACAGACCCCACCTGGAAATGTGCCACCGGCCCGTACCTTTCAAACAACATCTACAGCGGTGACATCTACGATGCCCGTCTGGAAATGGAAGGTTGGGATGCGGCAGGCTTCGACGATTCGGCGTGGGCTCCGGCAGTTGCTGCAGCAGCACCTTCAGACCACCTGGTGTCTCAGCAGAATCCTCCCGTGAGGGAGTGTGAGGTGCTGGATGCAGTGGATATGAAGAAATTCTCCGACACACTTTATGTGTTTGACTTCGGCAAAAATATCTCCGGTGTGAGCTGCATCAGCCTTGACTGCGGAAGCGGGATAAAGGTGACACTGCGCCACGGAGAGCTCCTCAAGGAAGACGGAATGCTGCAGATGGGCAATATCGACATCTATTTCTATCCCAAGCAGGATTTTGAAATACAGACTGACATCTACTATACAAAAGACGGAAAGCAGACCTTCAGCCCCAGCTTCAACTACCACGGTTTCCGCTATGTCGAAGTTTCGACCAGCAGCCCGGTGGAACTCAAGGCCGGGGATGTGAAGGCCAGGTTCATCCACACCGATGTCGGGCCGGTGGGCAGTTTCGAATGCTCGAACGAGCTCATTAACAAGATCAATGCGGCATCCAAGCTCTCGTATCTCGACAATCTTGTGAGCATTCCCACCGACTGCCCCCAGCGTGAGAAGAACGGTTGGACTGCAGATGCCAACCTGGCAATAGACCTTGCCCTTCTCAACTACGACGGCATCAAGTTCTATGAGAAATGGGTCAACGACATGATTGACAGCCAGCTGCCCGACGGCAACGTCCCGGGCATCGTGCCTACTGCAGGCTGGGGTTACGACGACTGGATCGGCCCTGTATGGGCGTCGGCCTATTTCATGATTCCCGACGCTCTTGCACGCTATTATGGTGATACCAAGGCAATTGAGATGGTTTATCCCGCATGCGCAAAGTACCTGGAGTATCTGGGCAACCGCCTCGATTCCGACGGCACTGTAACCTACGGAATCGGCGACTGGGTTTACTACAACACCGCGACCCCCATCGACTACAGCACCACACTCTTCTACATGTGGCAGAATGTGCTGATGGCGCGCTATTCCGAGATCCTTGGACTTGACAGTGAAAAATATCAGGAAAAAGCAGAATTTCTGTCAGATTTGATACAGAGAAAGCATTTTAATAAAGACACCTGCCTGTACGGCAACGGTTCGCAGGCCGGCCAGGCCATGGCGCTATATTTCGATATCGTACCCGGGCAGTACAAAGAGCAGCTGGCGGCAAGCCTGAATCAGATGATAGTTGACAACAACTATTACCTTGACTTTGGTTCGGTGGGAAGCAAGTTCGCCCCGCGCGTACTGGCAGACTACGGATACGTAGAGACAGTGATGAAGATGCTTCTCAAAGAGGACGCTCCTTCGTGGGGCGGATGGATAAGCCAGGGGCTCAC
>JAGHVP010000129.1 GCA_018064305.1 Candidatus Equibacterium intestinale
TCCCAACACCATTGTAGACCATCCCTTCACATCGCAGCCATCCGGCACAGGCAACCTGGCGGCCGGCTCCACCTTCAACTCGCGCCACCGCTGCCTCGACCGCATCGCATTCAGCAGCAAGCTTGTGTTCGACATGGAGATGTGGCACTGGAACCAGTCTACCATGGATCTGGGCGTATCGAACTATTTCTATATGCTGCCGGGCGGCAAGGTGCTTAACGAGCGCGACACAGAGGGCGTGAAGGCGAAGACGGTGCTCTCTTCGAGCGACTTCATTGAGCTGCAGGAAGACAAGATAGATATCGAGGCGGAATTCCTCAAGGTGGAGAAGGTTACAGGCGGCATATACGAGGCGCAGTCTACTTTCGGAGAATACTGGAGCAACGGAGTGCAGGTATTCTGGAGCCAGGCGCCTACCAACGCAGAGATGACTCTCTCATTTGAAAGTGAGTTCGAAGGCACCTACAACCTGAAGATGCTGTACGCATTCTCGTGGGACTACGGCAGGGCAAGCGTCTGGTTCAACGACACCCAGGTTGAAGACAAGCGCGACTTCTACAGCGCCAACCTGCGCACCGGCTGGACTGAGTACGGCCCGGTACAGGTGGTCAAGGGAACAAACAGGATAAAAGTGAAGTGTGTTGCGGCACACTCAGGCATCAACGGCTTGTTCTTCGGCCTGGACCGCATAATACTTGAAAAATAGCAACACTATAAAACAAATAAACCATGAAAACTTCAGTATTACGCAGAGCGGTATGCCTCTGCACAATAATGGTTGCAGCAGTCTGCCTTACCGGCTGCAAGCACCGCACTGCCGCAAAACCTTCCGAGCCTTCGATCCAGGTTACAGCCGGCACACTCCTTCAGGAGATGGTAGACCGCGACGCGGCTGCCCGCTATCCCGACCCCGCCTACGCTTCAGCATCGTTCAGCAGCTACGACCGCACTTCTCTCTCAAAGACAGAGAACTGGTTCGGCAACGGCGACAACAACTGGTTCCTCCGCCACGAAACTGTAGACGAGCGTGAAGAGTTCGTGCTCTTCGACACCGACGGCCCCGGCGCAATCACCCGCTGGTGGATGACATTTGCAGGTGCAAAGGGCGGCTCAGGCATCATGAGGATCTATATCGACAATGCAGAAGAGCCTGCCGTCACAGCAAATCCTTTCAACCTCCTGAGCGGCGACAGCATCACCATCGAGCCCATCTCAAGCTCTGTCTCACAGCTCACCGAGCTTGAGCACCGCGGCCTGAACCTCTTCTACCCCATCCCCTACAGCACACACTGCAAGATCACCTACAGCTCTGACTACATCCAACCTTCAGGCGACAGGCAGATTGCGGGAGATGAGTGTGTCTACTACAACATCGAGTACCGCACATACGCTCCCGGCACCACAGTAGAATCATATTCTGCAGAGAATGCTGCAAAATATTCAGACCTCGAGGCAGCAGCTGCAGCGGCCCTCAGCAATCCCGGCGAAATCGCGAAGTCAAGCAGGCACAGCCTCGACTGCACTCTCGAGCCCGGTGCAAGCTTCGAACTCAAGCTCAAGGGTCCTTCAGCCATCCGCGAGATTGCAATGCAGCTTGCAGCAGAAGACATCAACCAGGCGCTCCGCTCTACAGTGCTTGAGATTGCTTTTGACGGCGAGAGCACAGTCTTCATCCCCGTGGGTGAATTCTTCGGAGTGGGCTACAAGCCTCTCTACACCAGGATGTGGTATGTCGATGCCAACGAAGACTGCACTATGTCAGCCCGCTGGGTGATGCCTTTCTGCCAGAACGCAACCCTCAAACTCACAAACCACGGCAGCCAGGCAGTTACAGTGCAGGACGCACATGCAAGTGTATCAGACTGGAACTTCGATGCCCGCACAATGTATTTCCACGCAACATGGAAGTTCTATCCCAAGCTTGATACCAGAATCGACCCTGTCACAGGCGAAGCATGCGAGCACTACGACATCAACTACGTCACACTCGCCGGCAAAGGTGTCTACATGGGTACTTCTATGTCAATATTCGACCTTTCATCTGGCTGGTGGGGCGAAGGCGACGAGAAGGTATATGTAGACGGAGCCACCTTCCCTTCTTTCTTCGGAACTGGCAGCGAAGACTTCTTCGGCTATGCCTGGTGCCATCCCAACACTATCGTAGACCATCCTTTCACTTCGCAGCCCTGCGGCACCGGCAACCTTGCCCCCGGCTATTCGTTCAACTCGCGCCTCCGCAGCCTCGACGGAATCTGCTTTGCAGAGAATCTGGTATTTGACATGGAGATGTGGCACTGGAACCATTCTGTAATGGATCTGGGCGTATCCAACTATTTCTATCTGCTGCCCGGTGGCACAGTTCAGAACGAGCGCGACACCACAGGAATCACCGCCAAGCCTGTGCTTGACGTTCTCGAGCTGCTTGAGCTTGATGAAGACAAGATGGATATCGAGGCCGAGTTCCTGAGACTTGACACCATCAGCGGCGGTAACCACGAGGCCCAGTCGGCATTTGGAGAGAAGTGGAGCAACGGCGCTCAGCTCTTCTGGAACAAGGTTCCTGCAGGCTCTGACATAGAGGTGTCTTTCGACAGCCCTTATGAAGGTGAATACATCCTCAAGCTGCTCTACGCGTTCTCTTGGGACTATGGTTATATCGATGTATGGTTCAACGACACACAGCTGGAATCTGCACGCTGCTTCAACAATCCCGAAATCAAGACTGAATGGAGCGAATACGGACCTGTCCAGGTGGTTGCAGGCAGGAACGCCATCAAGCTGCATGCTGTAGAGCCCTTCACAGGCAACGAGCTCTGCTTCTTCGGCCTCGACAGGCTTATCCTTGAAAAGGTCAAGTAGCAGACACTTCTGCACGTTACGCAAAAGAGGTCGACAAAAAAGGGTCGGCCTCTCTTTGTTTACGCGCAGGTGGCGGGGCGATACTGCCGGCTGGCTGCGTGGTGGAGGGATGTCGGAATAAGGGCGCCGCTTAACGCTGAACAGGCGGGGTTTAGTATCGTTGCTTTCCCGGTATTTGAAGCCATGCCGGCTGATATGCGTCGGAGAAGCATCCGGCTGTGCGGGCAGTTACTTCGGCGGACCTGCTCCGGACAAAGACTAAAAAGTTGCTCATAGCGTCCGGGGATGACCATGACAGCTTGGACTGGCTGTATGAATCCGGACTAGCAGTCAAAAACCCGGGAAAACGTTGCTAGTCCTTAGGTTTTCGCCTGAAAAAAGCCATTTTTGCGGGGACTAGCAACGAAAACGAGCCTTTTTGACAGCAAGTCCACCGACAGACTGCCCGCTTCCGGGGTACGACAGCCTTGCCAGGTCAGCTCCAGCAGGTCTTGTCCCGTACGCTCCAGCCAGGTTTGTCACGAGTGCAAGAAATATGGTGAAATCTGCGACTCGTGACAGGATATCGCGCATTTAGTGCATTCTACATGTCACGACTTGCGAAAATATGGTGAAATCTGCCACTCGTAACATTCATCGTTATGCACATTCAATACGAGACGCACCTAAAGCCCATAGTGCTGGAGCATAAAGCAAATGCCCAGTACTACCCTGATAAAAAAGAGGATGACCTCAAGTCCTATGGACTATTTGGTCACCCTCTTTGTGTTTTATAGCTGGAAGGACCGCGCGCTTCTATTTCACAAGATGGATGGTCATGGGGTATGTATCCAGACCAAAGTATTTTTCGGAATAGCAGATGGTGTTCAGGTCATCGAGGCTTGAATCGGATATCTTTCCGATGTATGTATCTCTGCCGCTGATGCCTTTCTTACGTGACTCGTTCTCTATTCTCAGAGTACCTAAGTCTGTCATGAAAATGTCTCCGCGCTTGAATGAGGTGTATGTGACATGATTCAACGGAACGTGTTCCATCAATGCTTCGGCATCTTCACCGTAAGCAGTTTCAATCAGATTGTTTGCAACTCCGATATTGGTCATCAGATCGCCGTCCAGGAGCAATGCCTTAAGACAGCGGGAAGAGTCATCGCCTGACAGGTCGAATTCAAGGCTGACACCGTCGAACAGCAGGAATACTTTCCAGGTGTCAATTCCCTGGAGGCGCTGGGCTTCGCCTTCCTGAAGGGCTTCCTGAGTGCCGCTGTAGACACATCGCCACTCGGTCCATTCGCTTTCTCCATCCAATGATGCACCCAGTGAAACATCTATCGTCACTGTGCGGGGGGTGTACGAGTCATTTTCTGGCACCGGCACAATGATGCAGTTTTCTGTTTCTATGTTTTCTCTGTCGAAGACGACATATCTCGGATTCTCGGCATAAGAATACTGCACGCCGTCAATCATGGCTCTGTATCTGAATGACTGCCGGTGTACAGCCGGACTAAACTTTGTGGTCGCAAGAGCATACGACACAGGTATTTTCACTTCGCTCCCTTCCTGAGGCAATGTTCCGCCGGTCTCAACTTCGTTGATCAGACAGTTGTATATTATTACCAGAGAATTGTTCTTGATGCGTTCAGGGCATCCTGTCAGCACTGTAACTGCAACAATCAGCAAGATAATGTAGAGATGTTTCATAATAGAAAAGTTTTTGTGTCAGACATTCATCCCTTAATAAATGCATCCTGCCACCAGAATCTTACAAAAGTCTATCTGAAAACTCTGCGGACGGCTTCGAGCCAGGCGTATCCAAACTCTTCATCGGGCTCGAGAGAGCTGCCTTCAGCCCACTCGTTCCACGCATT
>JAGHVP010000151.1 GCA_018064305.1 Candidatus Equibacterium intestinale
CTCGAGGCTGCAATCGGTGTGGAGATTGTTGTAGATGATACTCCCGAAGCCATCCTTATCTCTGCATTCGACCCTGTCCGCCGCGAAGTGGCCCGTCTGGCGCTGCACCAGCTTGTGGCCGACGGACGTATCCATCCCGCACGTATCGAAGAGGTTGTTGCAAAGGTTCAGAAGCAGCTTGACGAAGAGATTATGGAAATCGGTAAGCGTACCTGCATCGACCTTGGCGTACACGGTCTCAACTCGGCCCTTATCAAGATGGTGGGCCGCATGAAATACCGCAGTTCTTACGGTCAGAACCTGCTGCAGCACTCACGCGAGGTTGCAAACATCTCTGCAATCCTGGCATCTGAGCTTGGACTCAACCCGAAGGCTGCAAAACGTGCCGGTCTTCTCCATGATATCGGAAAGGTGGCAGAGGAAGAATATGAACTGCCTCACGCCATTGTCGGTATGAAGATGGCTGAGAAATGCAAGGAGAAACCCGAAATCTGCAACGCTATCGGTGCCCACCACGAAGAGGTCGAGATGACAAGCCTTATCGCTCCGCTCGTGCTTGTTGCCGATGCTATTTCCGGTTCACGTCCAGGCGCCCGCCGCGAGGTTATCGAGAGCTACATCAAACGTCTCAAGGACATGGAGAACATTGCAGCATCTCACGAAGGGGTTGTCAAGGCTTACGCTATCCAGGCTGGCCGCGAACTCCGTGTGATTGTTGGCGCCGACCAGGTTTCTGACGCAGACTGCGAGGCTATCTCACAGGATGTTGCGCGCAAGATCCAGGACGAGATGGTTTATCCCGGTCAGGTCAAGGTGACAGTGATCCGTGAGGTGAGAAGTGTGGCATTCGCAAAATAACCGATTAAAACAGAAACAGTATGGACAACCAGAAACAGCAGATCAATATTGAAATAACCCCTGAGATTGCAGGCGGACTCTATTCAAACCTGGCGCTCATCGCCCATTCACCCAGCGAATTCATCATCGATTTCGCACAGGTTATGCCCGGCGTGCCCAAACCTAAGGTGGCAAGCCGCATAATCCTTACTCCCGAGCACGCGAAGAGACTGCTCAAGGCACTTATGGACAATATTGAGAAATACGAGTCGGAAAACGGTAAGATCGTGCTCCGCCAGGGGCCGATGCCCGTTCCCCCCATGGGAAACATGGGTGAAGCCTAGGCCGTCTCAACAGCCTTTACAAACTCTTTGAGCTCTTTGTAGAGCATCCTCACGGGCAGTCCCATCACATTGTAATAAGATCCTTCGATCTTCGAGATGCCCGCAAAACCTATCCACTCCTGCACACCGTAGGCTCCGGCCTTGTCGTAGGGGTGGTAGTTTTTTATGTAATACTCGATCTCTTCTCCTGAAAGCTCGTCGAATGTCACGTCGGTAGATGCCGTGAAGGTGCGTACGCGGCCCGAGGCATCCCTGAGGCACACTCCTGTCAGCACGTGGTGCGTGTGACCAGACAGCAGGCTCACGATACGCACCGCATCGTCGTAATCCTTCGGTTTGCCCAGGATCTGCATGGTTCCGTCTCCGGCAGCCAGGAATACCAGGGTGTCTGCCGTTATGAGTATCTCGTTGTGTTCCAGCACTCTGTGGAAGCTTTCAGATTTGTGCTGCGCAAGGAAGGCGGGAACCTGCTCCCACGGCAGGTCGTCGGAATATGCTTCCTTCTCGTCTTTGCAGCATTCGACAGTGAAGTCTATGTCAAGGCCGGCAAGCAGCTCGCGGCGGCGCGGAGAACCTGATGCCAGAGTGATCCTGTAGTCTTTAAAGAGTTCCATGATTGCAAAATTGCTCTCTTTTTGTTATATTTGCAAACTTATTATCCAATCATTTGAAGCAGACAAAGAAAACAGAAAAGATAAAATGGAACTAGCTGCTAAATACGATCCCTCTCAGGTAGAGGACAAGTGGTATGCTTACTGGGTTGAAAACAAGTTTTTCCATTCAGAACCTGATGAAAGAGAACCATATACAATAGTTATTCCGCCGCCAAATGTTACTGGTGTGCTCCACATGGGCCATATGCTCAACAATACCCTGCAGGACGTACTGGTGCGCCGCGCCCGTATGTGCGGCAAGAATGCCGTCTGGGTTCCTGGCACCGACCATGCTTCGATTGCAACAGAATCGAAGGTTGTGAAGAGGTTGGCCGAGCAGGGCATCAAGAAGCACGACCTCACACGCGAGCAGTTCCTCGAGCATGCATGGGACTGGACTCACGAGCATGGTGGAATCATCCTCAAGCAGCTCCGCCGCCTGGGTGCATCCTGCGACTGGGACCGTACCGGTTTCACAATGGACGAGAAACGCAGCGAAAGCGTCATCAAGGTGTTTGTGGACCTCTATGACAAAGGCTTGATTTACAGAGGTCTCCGTATGGTGAACTGGGATCCGAAGGCTCTGACAGCCCTCAGCAACGAAGAGGTTGTTTACAAAGAGGAGATGTCGAAGCTTTACCATCTCAAATATTATGTGGCACCCGGATGTGACTGCAGCGAATTCGATTCAATGCCCGTGAACGACCCTGAAAATGCGGGCGGCAATGTAATCCACCGCGACGAAAAAGGTTACTATGCAGTGGTTGCCACCACACGTCCCGAGACAATCATGGGCGATACGGCAATGTGTATCAACCCCAAAGACCCCAAGAACCAGTGGCTCAAGGGCAAGAAGGTGGTTGTCCCCATGGTGGGCCGCGTGATTCCTGTAATAGAAGACCGCTATGTCGTGATAGAGTTCGGTACTGTATGCCTAAAGGTGACTCCCTCACTCGAGACCAAGGTCTATATGCTGGTCAAGACCCACAATCTCGAGA
>JAGHVP010000178.1 GCA_018064305.1 Candidatus Equibacterium intestinale
GGTTACATATTATTTGACTGATATTCAATCAGATACGTAACACGTCACTTCTACCACTGCCGCACAAAGGAGCGACTGGCAGAATGGGTCGGAGCATATCGCCCGGCGGGCTGAAGCCCTGCTGCTCGGGCCGCAAGCATACATGCTTGCTTTGAACCCCTCGCGACCCGTGAAGTTTAAACGGGAGGCACCGCCGCAGATGAGTTCCGCGCAGCGGAGCGGACCGAAAGCAGATGCAGGAGGATGTTTGCAAGCGCCTGAGCGTCAGCGAAGAGAGCGCGTCCTCCTGCGCTGTTTCGGCCGCGGAGCAGAAAGGGGGACGAAAGCTACGTGCAGAGGGATAGCGCGCAGTGTAAATGCTCCGGCCATTGCTGCCAGCGCGCAAGTGCGGCAGAAATGCAGTCACAGATTGCTGCCAGCGCGCAAGTGCGGCATGTATTGCAATAAACAAGTTCTTGTGTAATTGCTTATCTTTGCAACATGATATTGGAAACAGAACGACTGACTTTCAGGCGCTGGACAGAAGCGGATGCGCCTGTGATGTACAAATATGCCAGCGACCCGGAAGTCGGGCCGCGTGCCGGCTGGCCGCCGCACAGAAGCGTTGAAGAGAGCCTGGAGATAATCCGGACAGTGTTCGGCGGCGAAACGATGTGGGCGGTGGTGCTGAAGGATACAGGAGAGCCTGTAGGCTGCATCGGCTACCTGGTAAAAGGGCAGAGCAATATTGAGATCGCAGAGAATGACGCCGAGGTGGGATATTGGATTGCACGGCCATACTGGAACCAGGGCATCTGCACTGAAGCCCTCCGGTGGATGACGGATGTCTGCTTCAAGGAAAAGCATTTCCGCACCATCTGGGGTGACTGCTTCGTGGACAACCCTGCCTCGGGTCGCGTGATGCAGAAATGCGGGTTTGTGGAGACAGGCATGGAAACCACCTGTCCGAACCTGATGGAAGGCAGTGACAGGATTGTAAAAGTTTTAAAATTGAAAAATCCATATATGAAGGAATATAAAATAAGATTGGAGGAGCCTGCCGACTGGCAGGAGGTTGAAAACCTTACCAGAGAATCTTTTTGGAATGTCTACCGTCCGGGATGCCTCGAGCATTTCGTGTTGAACAGATACAGGAGCAATCCTGATTTCATCCCGGAACTTGACTTTGTGATGGAGGTTGACGGGCAGATCATAGGCCATGTGATGTATTCAAGGGCCGAACTTACTTCAGACGATGGCGGCACGCTCGCTGCCTGGACACTGGGACCGATAAGCATACATCCCGACTGGAAAAGGAAGGGCTACGGCCTTGCACTGCTCAGATATTCGCTGGAGAAAGCCAGGGAGAAGGGCATAGGCATCCTCTGCTTCGAAGGAAATATCGGCTTCTATGGGAATGCAGGCTTCGTGCTTGCAAGCAGCCTGGGCATCCACTATCATGGTGAACCGAAGGACGACCCTGTGCCGTTTTTCCTTGCCATGGAACTTACTCCCGGCTATCTTGGAGGAAAAGAGTGGACATACTGCCCGCCGAAGGGATATTTTGTTGCAGACGAGGATCCTGACGGTTTTGAAAGGTACGAAGCTGCCTTCCCTGCAAAGGAGAAACACTTCACCGAGGGGCAGCTGCCGCAGTTCTGCCAGAGTTGCGGTATGCCTATGACCGCCGATGACGCATGTGGGACAAATGCCGACGGCAGCATGAACTTCGACTACTGCAAGTACTGCTACAAAGACGGTGAGTTCGTGGACAAAGTCTCGATGGAGGAATACATAGAGATGTGCTCGCAGTTCGGTGCCCAGGCCGGTATGACCAACGAAGATATGAAGGCCCAGTGCCAGTTGTTGTTCCCCATGCTGAAAAGATGGAGGGGTAGATAAACCTGTGATCAGCCCTTCAGCTGCTTCTCGAGGTCGGAGATGAGGGCGTCCAGCCCTTCTTCAAGGTCGTTCCAGGTGGCGGTGAAGTCGCCCGTGTACCAGGGGTCGGCCACATCGCGGTCCAGCAGGAGGCGCACCTTGCCCTCGGGGTCGGGGAGTATCATCCGCTGGCCTCTTGAAAAGATCCTCATTATGCCGCGGATATTGGACGAGTCCATTGCAATGAACTGGTCGTACCGGTCGTAGTCATCTGCCAGGAGCCTCACTGCGCGCTTCCCCTCGCAGCTCAGGCCGTGGCGTCGCAGCATCTCCCTTGCGGGCGGATAAACCGGGTTGCCCACACCGTCCCAAATCTCCTCGGAGCTTACGGCAGAAGAAGACACCTCCACCTTGCCGGCAAGGCCTGCATCCTCAAGTTTCCTGCGCATCATGAATTCGGCCATCGGGCTGCGGCAGATATTGCCGTGGCAGACAAACATTATCCTGTACATATTAGTCAACAAGCTCCATTTCGTCAATCAGATAACCCATTCCGTACACGCGGTCGATCACAAAGAGGGCGTAGCGGATATCCAGCGATATGTTGCGGCAGAACGCCGGGTCGAACACATAGTCGCTCATTGTGCCCTCCCACGTGCGGTCGAAGTTGATGCCGACCAGGTTGCCTTCGGCATTTATCACAGGGCTGCCCGAGTTGCCTCCTGACGTGTGGTTGGTGGCAAGGAAGCATACCGGCACTGCCTGGCGGCCGTTGACTTCCGATGCGAAGCGGCCGTAGTCGCGGGCGGCGTGGATGTCGCGCAGCACCTGGGGAATGTTGTAGTCGAATATCTCGGGGTTGTCTTTCTCTATGATACCGTCGAGGGTTGACACAGGATTGTACCAGATACCGTCTCTGGGGCTGTATCCGCTCACTTTGCCGTAGGCTATGCGGAGCGTGAGGTTGGCGTCGGGATAGAACTTCCTGCCGGTGGGGTGGACTTTCTCATAGTCAATCTGCCCCTGCATATATGTGCGCATCAGGGTCTGTGCGGCCTTTGCCACACCTTCCGACTCTCTGTAGCTGTTCTCATGGAAACTCTTGAATACCGTATAGAACTCTGCGGCAAGCCCTTCGTCTGCAAACACTGCGTCGCGCCATGCCTCTATCGAGCCGTATTCCGCCAGCTTCTCATCGTAATATGCTGGGCGCGAACCTGCCGGCAGCAGAAGCCCGTACTGCTCCACCATCGCCACGAACATCTCCTCGTCAACCGGGCGGTGATAGTTCTTGAAGAAGGCGGTGCTGTCTGCCTTGCCTCCCGCTACAAATGCCGGCCATTCGATTGCCGACAGAGATTCTCTGTATACCGACCATACATACGAGCAGTCGTTGCGCCTGCGCTGCAGCTCAAGCAGAGTGTCAAGCACACCATCGTACCTGCCGCCCTCAGCCCAGCTGCGGAACGCATCCTCGTATGTCAGTTTCCTGTCTACGGTGCGCATCCTCTCGATGCCCAGGCATGAGCCCTGCCATTTCTCCCATGCATTGGCGGTGGAAACATATCTGTTGGAATAGCGGATGCGGATGTCCTGGCTCTGATTCATATATTTCTTCATGGTCTGCAGCCTTATGGTGCGAAGGTCCACCGCCGTGGGGTC
>JAGHVP010000091.1 GCA_018064305.1 Candidatus Equibacterium intestinale
ATTTATATTTGTATTCGTTTGTTGACAAGACCAGCTTATGGAAGATGTAAAGAAATCAAGAGAGGAACTGGCAGGAAAAGACACAGATTTCGAAGGTAAGATAAGACCTCAGGAATTTGATGATTTTTCAGGACAGGGAGATATCATAGAGAAGCTCAAGATTTATGTCAAGGCTGCTATGATAAGGGGCGAAAGTCTTGACCATATCCTTTTTCACGGCCCTCCCGGCCTTGGAAAGACCACTCTTGCCCACATTGTGGCAAATGAGCTTGGTGTTAACATGAAAATCACTTCTGGCCCTGTTCTGGACAAGCCTGGTGACCTGGCAGGTCTTCTTACTTCCCTCGAGGCGGGAGATGTGCTGTTCATTGATGAAATACACCGTCTGAGTCCGGTTGTAGAGGAATATCTCTATTCTGCGATGGAGGATTTCACTATAGATATAATGATAGACAAGGGACCCGGTGCCCGCAGCGTACAGATTTCGCTCGCACCGTTCACCCTTATCGGAGCCACCACCCGCAGCGGCCTCCTCACATCGCCGTTAAGGGCCCGTTTCGGCATTCAGGAGCATCTGGAATACTACGACTATCCTGTGCTTGCAAACATCATTAAAAGGAGCGCTTCTATCCTTAATATAGGCATTGACGACAGTGCTGCCACAGAAATAGCCATGCGCAGCCGCGGCACGCCGCGAATCGCCAACAACCTGCTGCGCCGCGTAAGGGATTTCGCACAGGTGAAGGGAAGCGGCAGGATAGATCTTCAGATTACAAAATACGCCCTCAATTCGCTTAATATAGACAAGCGTGGCCTTGATGCAATAGATAACAAGATCCTTTCTACAATAATTGAAAAATTCAAGGGCGGACCTGTGGGTGCATCCACCATCGCCACTGCAATAAGTGAAGATCAGGGTACATTCGAAGAGGTTTACGAGCCTTTCCTTATAAAGGAAGGATTTATCCGCCGTACCCCGCGCGGCCGTGAAGCCACAGATCTGGCCTACACGCACCTGGGTTTCAGCCGTATTGCAGACCAAAACACACTTTTTTAGCGGAATGAAGAGATTCTGTCTTTCGGTATTTATCATATCGATGCTGCTTTTTCCTGTCAGTGGAAATTGCTGCACCTCTGCTATCTTTTCCGGGAAGGTGACAGAATCTGGCAGGCCGGTAATCTGGAAAAACCGCGACACCGGACATCTTTGGAACCGTGTCGACTATATTCCGGCCGGCAAAGCCGGCAGATTTGGTTTCTATGCCCTGGTAAACTGCGACACTACGGCACCCGAGGCGTGGAGCGGCCTTAACGAAGCGGGCTTTTCAATAATGAACACCGTGTCGTACAATATCCGCAGGAAGGGCGACACCACTCCCGCATCTAGGATGGACAGGGAAGGGGTGGTGATGTACAGGGCGCTTGCCTCGTGCCGCACTCTGGCTGATTTTGAAAAGCTGCTTGATGCAACTCCGAAGCCTATGGGAATAGAGGCGAATTTCGGAGTGATAGATGCTGAAGGCGGTGCTGCATATTATGAAGTGAACAATTATACCTGGGTGAAATATGATGTGAATGATCCCGAGGTGGCGCCTGACGGTTATATCATCCGTTCCAACTATTCATTTTCGGGTGAGGAGGATGCCGGACAGGGGTATATCCGCTACGACAATGCAGCTTATCTGATAAACAACATGCTGGCAGGAGGGAAGAAGATATCTGTGCGCAGTGTATTTGACGGACTTTCGCGCAGCTATTACCATTCGCTGATAAACTGCAACTTCATGTTTTCCGGCTTCGAGTGGGCGCTGGACCAGGATTTCATACCGCGCGCCAGCACTTCTGCTGTAACTGTGGTGGAAGGAGTCAACCCTGGTGAGGATCCTGCCGGTGCTGTGATGTGGTGTGCTGCCGGATATCCTCCCGTGGCTGTTGCAATGCCTGTCAGGAACAGCAGCAGGGGGGCCGTGCCGCAGCCTCTTCAGAGGATTTCTGCAAAAAATCCGCATTGTGCCGCTGCCGAAGAGGCCATGCAGCTCAAGGAAGAGGTCTTTTCCATGAAGCGCGGCAATGGAAAGAAATATATCAATCTGAGCAGAATCAGAGAAATAATGAGTGAAATAAGGGTTAAAGAGGATAAAATTTTCGCCGGATATGAAGAATCTGAGGTTCGATAGGCTTTCCGGCGGCATCTCATGCAAGGCTGTGTTTTTTGCAAATGTGATTTCTTCATTTGACAGAAGCACTCTTAACATAGTGGAGTTCAACACCAAGAAAGAGGCTCTCTTTTTTGCGGGTGACCTTTATAATTTCTTTGAAGACAGCTGTGTTTACTATTTTCCAGTAACAACTGAAAAGAGCAGCGGACAGTCTGTCAAAAGCGCCACGGCAAAGGTGCAGCGCACTGCCGCAATCTCTGCCATGGAAGGATTTGCCGAGAAGAAACTGCCCGGCAACTACAAGCAGGCGCTGGACAATGCCGGCACCACAATTACAAAAGACCTTCTCAACAAGCAGATCAATTCGGTGAATTCGCCGGTGGTGATAGTTGCGTACACCGATTCACTGGCAGAGAAAGTGCTTGGAAAGGCAAAGACGGCCGATGCAATCATAGAACTGAAGAAAGGTGACACATTCAGCCACGACTTCATAAAGGAAGTGCTGTTCGAGAGCGGATTCAAGAAGGTCGATTTCGTGTCATTTCCCGGTGAATTCGCGCTGCGCGGCTCCATAATAGACATATTTTCATATTCCGACAACTGCCCTTACAGAATAGATTTCTTCGGTGACGAGATAGACCAGATATCAAGGTTCGATTCCAACAGCCAGCGCACCATTGAGAAGGTCGACAGGGTGAAGGTATATCCCAACCTTTTTGAAAACCACGAAAGCGCCGACTATGTGGATGTCACCGACCTCTTTCCTGAAAACACCCTCTTCTGGGACTTCAAGGAGGATGTGCAGTACAACAACACTGCTGCCGCAGAGATACTTCCGCAGCCCGCATTCAACAAGAATTTCGAGATTCTCTATTCCGACATTGTGTCGAAGGAAGAGAACGGCTACCTGGTGCATATTCTTTCTCCCCAGCTCAACCAGACGGTGCGCCTCAAGCAGATTCTGGCAGAGAAGGGCGGTGTGACGGCGGTGGATTTCATACCGATCTCACTGCACGAGGGTTATATAGACAACACCACGAAGCAGTGCTGGTACACCGACCACCAGATATTCGAAAGATATCACAAGATAACTGTAAAGCGCGAGGTTACATCTTCAGAGCGCCTCACCCTCAACGACCTTACAAGTTTCCATATCGGAGACTATGTGGTGCACATAGACCATGGAGTGGGGCAGTTCGGCGGTCTTGTGCGCACCAATGTCAACGGCAAGATGCAGGAGGCCATAAAGCTCATCTACAAAGACGGTGATGTGATATTCGTGTCAATCCACGGCATACACCGCATAAGCCGCTTCAAATCGGCCGACGGTGCGCCCCCGAAGATATACAAGCTTGGAAGCAAGTCGTGGGAGAGGCTCAAGAACAGCGCCAAGAGCAAGGTCAAGGACATTGCAGCCGACCTTATCAAGCTGTACAGCGAAAGGCTCTCCACCACAGGTTTCGCATACGCACCAGACGATTATCTCCAGCAGGAGCTGGAATCGTCGTTCATGTATGAAGACACCCCCGACCAGCACAAGGCTGTGGAGGATGTGAAGAAGGACATGGAGGATATCCATCCCATGGACCGCCTTGTTTGCGGCGATGTGGGCTTCGGCAAGACCGAGGTGGCCGTCCGTGCCGCTTTCAAGGCTGTGTGCAACGGCAAGCAGGTGGCTGTGCTGGTGCCCACCACAATCCTGGCGCTGCAGCACTATCACACATTCTCTTCGCGTCTGCGCGACTTCCCCTGCAACATAGAGTTTGTAAGCCGCCTCAAGAGTGCCAAGGAGATAAAGCAGATTGCCACAGACCTGCGTGAGGGCAGGATAGACATCCTGATAGGTACACACAGAATACTGAACAAAGAGATAATTTTCAAAGACCTCGGGCTGCTCATCATCGATGAAGAGCAGAAGTTCGGAGTGAGTGCAAAGGAGAAGA
>JAGHVP010000237.1 GCA_018064305.1 Candidatus Equibacterium intestinale
GCTAAAAATAGGTATATTCGCCCTCTTGTACGGTGTACAGGTTATACAATGAAAAAAATATTTATTCTCTTCGCATTCATTGCGATATTTATCTCCAATAATTTTCATGCTTCAGCCCAAGGACGCTCGACCGTAAAGGTCTCAGTCGCCGACTCTCTTTCAAAGGAGCCTGTCGGGTTCGTGACAGTGATGCTCCTTCCGAAAGGTGATACAATCTCAAAGTATTACACGACCACAGACGTCGACGGAAAGGCTGTGATAGAAAAAGTAAAGGCAGGTGAATATACTGTCAAGACGGACCTCCTTGGATACAAGCCCTATACAAAGCTTGTGAAAGTTGAGAAGGGCACCGAGGACTTCGGCCAGATACTTCTCCAGGAGGATGTCCAGATGCTGGAGGGGGCGTCTATCTCGGCTGTGGGCAATGTGATCACCATCAAGCAGGATACCGTGGAGTATAACGCTTCTGCCTTCAAGGTCAACGACAACGCCATGCTGATCGACCTCCTGAAAAAGCTTCCCGGCATCGAGGTGGAGGAGGACGGTACCGTGAAGGCCCACGGCGAGACTATCAACCAGATCAAGATAAACGGCAAGTCGTTCTTCCTGAACGACCCCGATATTGCGAAAGAGAATATCCCCGCGAAGGTGGTTGAGAAGGTGAAGGTGATCGACAAGAAATCCGATCAGGCCATATTCTCAGGTATCGAAGACGGTGAAAACGAAAAGATAATCGACATCAGCACCTACAAGGGAATGTTTGACGGGTGGTTCGGCAACTTCACCGGCGGCCTGGGTTCTGATATCCACTCTGCAGCGGCTGTGGATTCCAAGTTCCAGCAGGACAATGACATGCGCTATGCCGGCAACGCCCTCCTCGCCAGATTCAGCGAAGACCAGCAGATTGCTTTTGTAGGAAACGGCAACAACACCAACACAGGTGGATACGGCCGACGTGGCGGTGCTTTCGGAATGGGCGGCGGTGGCGGCATCACCAACCAGTGGGGCGGCGGTCTCAGCTACACCACCACGAAGAAAGAGCATCTGGAGGCGACCTTGTCTGCCAATGTCAACGGTTCTGACTCTGATTCGCAGCGCATCAGCGAGCGCACCACATTCCGCAAGAATGAAGACAACATGTACACATCTTCAGGCAGCAAGACTCTCTCTGACAGCCGCACTCTGGGTATGTCTGCAGAGATCAAGTACACTCCCGACCGTATAAGGCTCAACTTCACACCCAGCCTTTCATTCAGCAAGGGAACAAACCGCGGATCGAATACAAACTCCACCAAATCCGGTGATGAAGAGGCTGATCTCTATGACCTCCTGAATGATGATATCTCTTACTCATACGGTGTAAACACGTCACGCAGCGGAAGCGGCAGGTTCATGTTCGGCACCAGGGTGGGACAGAAGGCAGGCCGCACAATCTCTGTCCAGGGCAACCTGAGTTTGTCTGACTCTGACAGGGAAAGCAAGGAGTTCTCTTTCACAAACTATTATTCCAATGACTCTGTCAAGGCGATAGACCAGTATTCACACACCGATTCGAAAAATGTCTCATATAACGCTAATCTGTCTTATACAGAGCCTTTGACTGAATACATGTTCCTGACATTCAGTTACGCGTATTCATACAGCCGCAACAAGTCGGTACAGAAGACATTCGACTACAACGGTTCTGCAGTGCACCAGATGAGCTCGAGCCTCATGGATATGAACGATGCATTCATCTGGAATCTGGATGACATTGCATTCTACGACCTTGAGAACGACTATTACAGCAGTACTGTAGACAACCTCTACATAAATCAGACGGCTGGCGCCAACCTTCAGTTCCAGAAAGACCGCAACTTCGTCCAGATCGGTGCCAACCTCCAGCCTACGTACAACGAGACACATACCACCAAATTCGGTGAGACCAGCGATATCCCCGGTGAATGGCTTCTCAACTGGGCACCTTCGGTGCGTGCACGCTACAATATCAGCCGCACGAAATTCCTGAACGCCCGCTACAGCGGCCGGTCGTCGCAGCCGCAGACTAACAGGATGCTTCCTATTCTGGATGTGTCGAGCCCCACATCTATCTCTACCGGTAATGCTTACCTGCTTCCTTCGTTCAATCACAGCGCAAGCCTCGATTACTCCAGCAACAACGTGCGTACATACTCATTTTTCCGTGTGGGAGTAAGTGGAGGATACAACATCCGCAACATCGTGACTGCGAGCTGGTATGATGCCGACGGTGTGCGCTACAGCGTGCCGGTGAATTCAGGAAAGCCGTCGAAGAACCTGAGCACTTACATTTCATATAACACGCCTATAGCAAAGTCAAGCTTCTCTTTCAGCACAAGCACCAATGTGGGAATGAACCTTGCGACAAGTTACCAGAACACAGCAAGCCGCGGAGGCGTCAACGCTGCAGAATTCGACTACGATTCATTCATGGAAGAGTTCTGGGGCAATTCCAGTGGAAACCGGTTCTACTCCGGTGAGAGTGGCTTCGGCGAAAGCAAGACAACAAACTACAATGTGAGCGAGAGCATCGACCTGCGCTACAACGGCGACAGGTTCACTTCGACAGTTTCAGGAAGTGTCAGATATAACAACTCCCAGTATTCATTGAACTCGGCTGCCAACAAGTCGACGTGGAACAATTCGGTTTCGGCAAGCTTTATATGGGAGGTCTTCAAGGATTTCAAATTGGATTCAGACGCTTCATACAGATTCTATCACGGATATACCGGAACCGGTTTCAACGACCCCCAGCTGATCTGGAACGCCGGTTTCAACTGGAAGGTCAAATCGTTCACAGTCGCTGCCAGGGCATACGACCTGCTCGAGCAGAGCAAGAACATTGCCCGTACTGCCACTGAGAACTACATCTCCGACAGTTGGAGCAACCAACTCGGACGCTATTTCCTCGTGAGCCTTACATATACCTTCGGCAAGTTTGCCGGACGTGGTAACGGTTGGGGTGGTTATGGCGGTTTTGGCGGTGGCCGAGGTGGCCGAGGTGGCATGTTGAGCGGCGGCGGTTTCTATTTCTAGTAGAAACCATAAATTTGGGTAATAGGAAATAATTCATTACCTTCGCGAAAATACAACTTAGTATCAAATTATGGCTGCTGAAGAATTGTTCGCCTCATTCAAGGAAAAAGTGGAGAGACTTATCTCCATGTACGAGGCCGAGCGCAGGCACAGCGCAGAGCTTTCGGATGAACTGCTTGCATGCAGAAGCGAACTGGCGGCTGCCATCGATAAACAGAAACAACAGGAACAGACAATACAGAAACAACAGAACAAGCTGAACAACTTGCAATTGGCAGGTGCATTTTCAGACTCACCACAGGACCGTGCGGCAGCGAAGAGGAGGTTGAACTCTGTGATCAAGGAGATAGATGAATGTATATCAATGCTGAATATGTAGAGATATGGAAGAGGAAAGACAGAAAGTTAACGTTACGATTGCCGGTCGCCGGTACACCTTCCATATCAAGCCGCAGAATGAATCCCGTTTCAGGGAGTCGGTGGGCCAGATAGAGGAGAAGGTGGCGTTCTATGCTTCGAAATACACGACGAAGGACATGCAGGATATATTGAGCATAGTGCTGGTGGAATATGTGATGGGTTTTATAGCACTTGAAGAGAAGGATGAAGTCAAGAGCATTGTTGATGGAATGGAAGCGCTTGACAGACAACTGGAAGAATACATTAATAGCGGCCGTTAGTTAACTCTTTGCCAAAATCAACACTTTAAATTAATCCAAAAGAGTTTCTCGGCTGCCAAAAACGGGCCTAGGTTACCCCTGCATGCAGGGGGATTCCCTTTCAGGGGACGGAGGAAGTTTGCGGCATATTGTTACCGGTGAGCTTAATCCTGATATTATCAGATTTTTGGACTTACAGTAACTAACGGCCTTTTTTGATAATCTCTTTTATTGCCAGCAGTCAGTTGTTCTATAAGTGAATGAATATAACTTATAACATATAACTGGTAATCATGGTAAATTATATCTTACTTTCATTGGTTGCTGCCGCCGTGGGCATTGCGCTCTTCATTCTTGTGCGCAATGTCATCTTCAAGAAAAAAGGCAGCGAAATCATCAAGCACGCTGAAGCTGAAGGGGAGAACATCAAAAAGGAGAAGATCTTCCAGGCAAAGGAGAAATTCCTCCAGCTCAAAGGTGAACACGAAGCCTTCATAAACGAAAAGAACAGCCAGATACAGCAGGCTGAGAACCGCATCAAGCAGAAAGAGAATCAGGTGAACCAGAAGATTGGCGACCTCGACCGCAAGATCAAGGAAAACGACCAGATAAAGGATAACCTCAAGGTCCAGCTGGAGCTTCTCAACAGGAAAAAGGAGGAGTATGAGGCAATCCGCCAGGATGCCATAAAGAAACTTGAAGAGGTGGCAGGTCTTACAGCCAACGAGGCCAAGGAGCAGCTTATGGAGAGCATGAAGGCCGCGGCGAAGACTCAGGCCATGTCTTATATAAACGATGTGATGGATGAGGCCCGCCTTACTGCTAGCAAAGAGGCAAAGCGTATCGTTATCAACACCATCCAGCGCACCGCACCTGAAATAGCGATTGAAAACGCTGTTACAGTTTTCAATATAGAAAATGACGAGGTCAAGGGACGCATCATCGGCCGTGAAGGACGAAACATCCGTGCCCTCGAGGCTGCAATCGGTGTGGAGATTGTTGTAGATGATACTCCCGAAGCCATCCTTATCTCTGCATTCGACCCTGTCCGCCGCGAAGTGGCCCGTCTGGC
>JAGHVP010000195.1 GCA_018064305.1 Candidatus Equibacterium intestinale
GCCGCCTCACATGTGCCCGGCACTTCCGCTGTCGCTCCAGCGCCGGCCGCTACGGCTTATATTCCGCCACTGCCTCCACCAAGTCCGCCCAATCGCAGGCGCATGCCTCTTCAAGCCTCCAAGATTTGGAATCAGGCGTGGAACGGGCAGACACGCATTTTTTATTTTTATTCAGAATAATTGCGTAACTTTGCCGAGTTATAACAATTAATAAAAATATACTACTATGGAAAGGGAAAACAAGCACCGCAGTGATGCGACATCCCGCAACACTGACAGCAGACGCAAGTCTTACGGAAAATCATCAACATCTTCTTCACGCGGAGGTTACGGCCGCAGTGGTTCAGAAGAAGGCGGCAGCCGCTACAGCAAATCAGGCAGCCGCAGCACCGGCTACAAGGCAGGTGCAGGCAGAAGCTATAAATCTGGTGAAGGAAAGGGCTACGGCGACAAGAGCTACGGCGAAAAGAAGAGCTACGGCGAAAAGAGAAGCTACGGGCAGGGCGGAAAAACCTATGCAAAAGGCACCGGCCGAGCTCCTTACAAAAAGAAATATGCAGCTCCCGACCGTGATAAAGCACCCGAGAAGTTCCTCAACACCGACGGTTCGGTGCGTCTGAACAAATATATTGCAAACTCAGGCATCTGCTCACGCCGTGAGGCCGACACCTACATAGAAGCAGGCCTTGTTACAGTCAACGGAAAGATTGTGACCGAGCTCGGAACTAAAGTCCTTCCTTCCGACGATGTACGCTTCAACGGCCAGCGTCTGAAAGGCGAGCAGAAAGTATATATTGTGATGAACAAGCCCAAGGGCTATGTCACAACACTCAACGACCCTCACGCAGAAAAGACGGTGATGGACCTTGTTACAAGAGAGAAATGCCCTCAGCGGGTGTTCCCCATCGGACGCCTCGACAAGGCCACGACAGGCGTGCTCATGCTCACCAACGACGGTGCAATGGCAGAGAAACTGATGCATCCTTCCTTCGAGACAAAGAAAATCTACCACGTTACACTGGATAAGAACCTGAAGGGCTCCGACTTCAATGCAATCCTTGAAGGAATCCATCTGGAAGACGGTGAAATACATGCCGACAGCCTCTCATACGTGGATGACGACAAGACCCAGGTGGGAATCGAGATCCATTCAGGCCGCAACCGCATTGTGCGCCGCATCTTCGAGCATCTCGGCTACAAGGTCAAGAAGCTCGACAGGGTGTATTTCGCCGGTCTTACAAAAAAGAATCTGAAACGCGGGCAGTGGCGCTTCCTGACACAGGAAGAGCTTAATGTCCTGATGATGGGCGGTGCGTCGAAATAAGATAGGATTATGGCGCATAAATCAGGTTTCGTAAATATCATAGGCAACCCGAACGTCGGCAAGTCAACGCTGATGAACGTGCTGGTGGGTGAGAAGCTGTCGATTGTGACATCCAAGGCACAGACCACCCGCCACCGCATAATGGGAATCGTGAACGGCGAAGACTACCAGATAGTCTATTCCGATACACCTGGCATCCTCAAGCCAAACTACCGTCTGCAGGAGAGCATGATGGACTTCGTGGACACTGCCATCGGTGATGCCGATGTGATCCTTTATGTCACAGACGTCATTGAGAAGCGCGACAAGAACCTGGACTACGTGGAGAAGCTCAACGGTCTGGTGTGCCCCGTGATTATCATCATCAACAAGATAGACAGGAGCAACCAGCAGGAGGTGGCCGATCTGGCAGCCTGGTGGAAAGAGAAAGTGCCTGCAGCAGAGATTTTTGCTGCATCTGCACTTGAAAAGTTCAATGTCGATTCGATTTTCGAACGTATAAAGGAGCTTCTGCCCGACAGCCCTCCATGGTATGACAAGGATGTCTTCACCGACCGTAGCATGAGGTTCTTCGCTTCGGAGATAATCCGTGAAAAGATTCTCGAGTTCTACGACAAGGAGATTCCATATTGCACCGAAGTGGTGATAGAGGAGTTCAAGGAAGGAGAGGAGAGGTACGACATCAAGGCTGTCATCAACGTGATGCGCGAGTCGCAGAAAGGTATCATCATAGGCTAGGGCGGATCAGCACTGAAAAAGACCGCCACCGCCGCCAGAATAGATATGGAGCATTTCTTTGAGAAGAAAGTCTACCTCACCACTTTCGTGAAGGTGGAGGCAATCTGGAGGGAAGACCGCAAGATGCTCCGCAGGTTTGGTTATATACAGGACTGATAAAGAATTAGAGGCCGTAAGGCCGTCAGTAAGTCCTTCCCCCCGAGGGGAAGGTTTAGAATGGGGGTAACGTAAACAGGTAAAGTGCGGCAGGAAAAAGTTTCGCAAGTGCCGCACAAATGCTTGAATAATAGAAAAGGCAAATACTTGCGAAACTTGAGCTATGAGTGAAGAAATAGAAGATATCATTGACATCGAGGCTGAAGACGCCAATGTGGAGCAGGAAGATAAACAGGCTGAGGAGCTGCTGATAGAAGAAGAACAGGAGGTGGCGGAAACACCCGCGCCCAGGGTGTCCAAGAACGAGCAGAAGTTCAACCGCGTGATAAGTGCCGGTGAGAACCGCTACAAGCTGCCCGGAATGTTCAAGGACTGGTTCCTTGACTATGCCTCTTATGTCATGCTGGACCGTGCTGTGCCGTATATCGAAGACGGTTTGAAGCCGGTTCAGAGACGTATCCTCCATACACTCAAGCTGAATGAAGACGGCAAGTACCACAAAGTGGCCGGAATCGTGGGTGACACCATGAAATTCCACCCTCACGGTGATGCCTCTATTTATGACGCCCTGGTGGCTATCGCGCAGAAGGATATGCTGATAGACGGGCAGGGCAACTGGGGTAACATCCTCACGGGCGACAAGGCGGCCGCGATGCGTTACATCGAGGCGAAGCTGAGCAAGTTCGCACTCGAGGTAGTGTACAACCCCAAGATCACCGAGTGGGTGTACACCTACGACCGCAACAACCTCGAGCCTGTCTGCTTCCCCGTGAAGTTTCCTCTGCTGCTTGCCCAGGGTACCAAGGGCATCGGAGTGGGACTCAAGATAGAGATTCTTCCCCACAACTTCAACGAACTGATCGATGCGTCGATAGATGCACTGAAGGGGAAGGAGGTGGATATCTATCCCGACTTCCAGACTGGCGGTATCGCAGACTGCTCGAAATACAACGGCGGCCAGCGCGGCGGTAAGGTGAAAGTGCGTGCCACAATCACGAAGCGTGACAAGAGAACCCTTGTGATAGAGGACATTCCCTACGGAGAAACCACCGGCAGCGTGATCGCCTCCATCGTGGCGGCGAACGACAGCGGCAAGATAAAGATAAAGAAGGTTGACGACTACACCGCCGACAAGGTGGAGATTGTGATACAGCTTGCATCAGACATTTCTCCCGACAAGACCATCGACGCCCTGTATGTCTGCACCAAATGCGCCGTGAGCCTCTCGCCCAGCGCCGTGGTCATCAAAGACGGCCGCCCCGAGTTCATGAGCGTGAATGAAATCCTGAAATACAGTGCATTCCATACACGCGACCTCTTCGAACAGGAGCTGAACGTCATTCTCGGAGAACTGGCAGACGACTGGCACAAACTCTCGCTGGAGAAGATTTTCTTCGAGAACAAAGTGTACCGCGTGCTTGAAAACGATGCCGTCACCTGGGAACAGCAGGTTGCTGATGTCACCGCCCGCATGCGCGAGTTCCAGCATCTCGTTAAGAGAGAGATCACAGAAGACGACATTCTGAAGCTGGTGGAGAAGCCTGTGCGCAAGATCTCCAAATTCGATATCAAGGCAGCCGACGAGAAGATCCGCGGCATAGAGGAACGCATGGAAGAGATCAAGTACAACCTGGAGCATCTCACAGAATACACGATCAACTATTTCAAGGAACTCAAGAAGAAATACGGCAGCAAATATCCGCGTCTCACCAAACTGGAGGAATTCGAGCAGATTTCGGCCCAGAAGGTGGTGGTGGCCAATGCAAAGCTCTACTGCAACAAGGAAGAGGGCTTTGTGGGCATAGATGCGAAGAAGCTGAACGAGCCTGAATACCTCTTCGACTGCTCTGACATCGACGACATCATCGTATTCATGAGGAACGGTGACTACATCGTGACCAATGTCAAGGACAAGGAGTTCATAGGCAAGGACATCATACATGTGGCCATCTTCAAGAAAGGCGACGACCGCACAATCTACAACGCCATCTACCGCGACGGAAAGGGCGGGGCATACTATGTGAAGCGTTTCTCAGTAACAGGTATCACACGCAACAAGATGTACAACATCACTGCCGGCAAGGAAGGCTCAAGAGTGGAGTGGTTCACCGCCAACAGCAACGGTGAGGCAGAGGTGGTGAAGGTTTATTTCCGCAGCCGCCCGAAGATCAAGAAGCTGGTTGATACATACGACTTTGCGAATCTGCTCGTGAAGGGGCGCAGCAGCCGCGGCAACCTTCTCACACGCAACCCCATCCTGCGTATACAGCTCAAGTCGAAGGGTGTCTCTACCATTGGCGGCAAGCAGATATGGTTTGACGAAGATATACAGCGCCTCAACGATGCAGGACGCGGCCTCTATCTGGGCGAGTTCGTGCAGGGTGACCAGATTCTGGTGGTGCTCAAGAA
>JAGHVP010000150.1 GCA_018064305.1 Candidatus Equibacterium intestinale
GGCTAAGAAGGATGCCATGCGGGAATATGTGGCAGGAGCCGACTTCACGTATACAGGCGGGCATTCAGTCTGGAATGTCACCGCTGTTGCATATTCATATAACAGACCGAATGCCAGGAAGATACGTGAATACAACCAGTTCCAGATGTATGACGGGCCGCACGGCAACATCGCTGCCGGAGGCATGCTCTCCCTGGGGCACACCAGGCTTTTCGCCGAGCTCGCAGCCGACTCGCGTCTTGCTCCGGCGGCTCTTGCAGGGGCGGTGTTCTCTCCGTCGTACAGCTTCGAGGCGGCGCTGCACCTAAGATATTACGACAAGAGGTATATCGCCACCCACGCTGGAAGCTATTCTTCGGCAAGTGCGGTGGCGAACCAGCAGGGGGCGGTGCTCAGCCTTCTCTGCCGTCCCGGAAAGGTGCTGCAGCTCACCTCCATGACATCGCTTGTGCACTATCCGTGGCAGCGCTACCGGATTGATGTGCCTTCCACCGATTTCAGGCAGAAGACACGGGCGGAATGGAAGTGGGAGAGGTGCTCGGCCTCAGTGCAGCACAATCTGAATTATTCCACGGCCGACCGCACTTTCAAGCATGATGTAAAGATTTGCGGAAAGTGCAGTGCGGGGCGGTTGGAACTTGCACTGCGCTCAGACCTGGTGGTGCTGCGGCCGTCGGAATCCGAAGGTGAAAACGGCTTTGCACTGGCAGGCGACATTTCCTGGAAAGGGGCTCAGAAGAGGCTCAGGCTGGCAGCCGGTGCTACATACTATGACGCAGACAGCTATGATTCAAGGGCATACATTTATGAAAACGACCTGCCGGGCAGCTTTTCATCGCACTTCTTCTACGGCAGGGGGGCCGCGTACCGCCTGATGACGCAGTACCGGATTGCAGGATGGATGTCGCTTTCTGCAAAGATCTCCAAGTCGGAGAAACTGGAAGCCAAGGTGCAGGCAGACCTGCTATTTTGAAGCTGGTACAAGTACGTTGATTGCTGCCGGCACCATCTCGATGCTGAGAGGTGTGGTGCCTACTTTCTCACCGTCCACCTCCACGTTGATGGGGTGCTTGCCGGTGATGGTGACTGTGCTCAGCTGGCAGTGGCGGATGCGTCTGTATTTGTAGATAGAGCCGTTCAGAAGCCTCCACATGCTTATGAGGGCCCTGGGCTTGTTGGCCCCGGTGTAGACTGTCATGTCAAGCAGCCCGTCGTCGGGGGTGGCTCCGGGAGTCTGGATGAGTCCGCCGCCCGAATACTGCCCGATGCCGAACGCAACAGACAGAATCTTGCCTGAATAATAGGGCTGTCCGTTGACAGTTATATCCACATGACGGCACTTCGACTTGATGAATGTCTTGAGAAGACCGAGGATGTATTTGCTCTTGCCCGACCATTCGGGATATTTCAACTTCAGCCTGGCGAATTCTACGATTGTGTTGCCGTCGAAAAGGGCGCCGCCTATGTTTATCATGTACCGGGGGCTGGCTGTGGCCGAGCTGGTTGTGACTTTTGCAAGGTCCTGGCGGCCTACATTTCCGGCTGCGATGACATCGATGGCCCCCTCGTAGTCGTGAGGTATGCCGTACATCTTGATCCAGTCGTTGCCGCTGCCCACCGGGATACAGCCTATCGTGAGCTCACCGGCAGGAACTTCGTTCTGGAACATCGCACCGTTTATGACTTCGTGAAGGGTGCCGTCTCCTCCGACGGCAATGAAATTGCGGAAGCCTTCTGCCACGGCATTTTTTACAATATCGATTGCATGATACTGATGCTCTGTGAATACGGCCTTGATGTCAAATCCCTTCTGAAGCAGTATATTTTTAATAGCAGGCCAGTCTGTCTTCCCAAGTCCGCTGCCGGCCCAGGGATTGATGACCACCATCCATTTATTCATAACAGGCAAGATTTTTGCACAAATTTAACATTATTACCGATATGTAAAAAACAATTGCTAACTTTGCTACTTATTGTAGAATACTATCCATGGGAAAAACTATAGCTATTGCAAATCAGAAGGGCGGTGTGGGTAAAACCACAACCGCCATCAATCTTGCTGCATCTCTGGCAGTTATGGAGAAGAAAACTCTCCTGATAGATGCAGACCCTCAGGCCAATACCACCTCAGGTCTGAACTTCGACCCCGATTCCACCGACAAGAAGAACCTCTACCGCGCCCTGATAGGTGAGACTTCACTTTCCGACACAGTGCTTGATACCGATCTCGAGTGCCTGAAGGTGGTTCCTTCACATATAGATTTAGTTGGTGCAGAGATAGAGCTCATGGAAATTGAGGGGCGCGAGAGTACCATGAAGAATGCAATTGCAGAAGTGAAAGACCAGTACGACTTCATAATCATAGACTGCTCGCCCTCGCTGGGGCTCATCACAGTGAATGCCCTTACGGCTGCCGATTCGGTGATCATTCCCGTCCAGCCTGAGTATTTCGCACTCGAGGGTCTCGGCAAGCTGCTCAACACCATCAAGCTGGTGCAGAACAAGATCAACCAGTCGCTTACAATAGAAGGTTTCCTCTTTACAATGTTCGACGGCCGTCTGAGGCTGCACAACCAGGTTGTTGAAGAGGTTCGCGCCCATTTCAAGGATAAAGTGTTCAACACAATCATCTCCAGGAACGTGCGTCTGAGCGAGGCTCCGTCACATGGCAAGCCCGTCATCCTTTATGATGCAGTTTCTTCAGGAACCACCAACTATATGAATCTGGCCGAGGAGCTGGTAAGTAAAAATTCCTAATACCTCCGATATATGAAGGAAAAAAGAAACGCATTGGGAAAAGGTCTGAGCGCATTGCTGTCTGATGCAGAAGACATAATGAACGGAAAGGAAAAGCCCGTTGTGGCTGATGCGGCTCCTGCAAAGGGCCCGATGTCCATTACAGAGATACCACTTGAAGACATAACCCCCAACCCCTTCCAGCCCCGCCTCACCTTCGACGAGGAGTCACTGGCCGAACTTGCGGAGTCTATCCGCAATGTGGGTGTGATCCAGCCTGTTACACTGCGCCGTGTGGATGGTGGCAAGTATCAGATCATAAGCGGTGAGAGGCGTTTCCGCGCCGCTCAGGCAGCAGCATTGAAGAGCATTCCGGCCTATGTCCGTGAGGCTGACGATGCAGGCATGCTGGAGATGGCGATTGTAGAGAACATCCAGCGCGAGAACCTCGACCCGATAGAGACTGCGCTCAGTTTCCAGAGGCTGATTGACGAGTGCAACCTCACACAGGAGGCCATGGCAGACAGGGTTGGAAAGAAGCGCGCTTCTGTAACCAACTACCTGCGTATGCTCCGCCTTCCCGCAGAGATCCAGATGGCACTCAAGACAGGCGCCATCAGCATGGGCCATGCAAAAGTGCTTCTGTCGGTTCCCGACGAGATGATCCAGACCCAGCTCTGCCAGAAGACCATAGAGGAAGACTGGTCGGTGCGCGCCCTTGAAGAGAAGGTGAAGAGGCTTGCAAAGCCCGTCCGTCCCGTGGACGAGCCGGAGCAGCTTCCCGAAGAGTGCTACCGTGCGCTCGAGATTGTAGGTAAATATTTCGACAACAACATATCGTTCAAGCGTGGCACCAAAGGCAGCGGCACAATGACCATCCGTTTCAAGGATGACCAGCAGATGGCACGTTTCATCAAGGCGCTCGAGAAAGGAAATATCTAGAAGCAGGGGAGACAGAAGGTGCGCAAGTTAATAGTCATATTATCGGTTCTGCTGGTCACATCGCTTCAGATGGCGGCGCAGGGGCAGTTCAAGACAAACGCCCCGATGTCCACAGCCCCCGGTGCAGATGCCACATCTTCCGAATATGTAGAGGATGAAGAGGAGGCCGAGAGCGATACCCTGCAGGGCTTTTCGATGAAGCACCTCTTCCGCGGACTTTCCGGCAAGGAGCCGCTTACTCCTGCCTACGCCACCCTGGGTTCCATTATAATGCCTGGCTGCGTGCAGGCTTTCAACAAGGATTACTGGAAGATGCCGGTATTCTGCGGCACTATCGGCGCAGGAGTTGCCGGCGGTCTGATCTTCAACAATAAATATCATGATACCGGCGAAAAGAAATACGCCACGCTGCGCACTTTGAGCTATGCCGGAGCTGCGCTGGCGTTCTGGGCAGAGATCATGGACGGTGTGTCGGGGCTGGAAGATACCAGAACCCCCGATCCCGGCAAGGCGGCTGTGTATTCAGCACTGCTTCCCGGTCTTGGCCAGGCATACAACGGCGACTGGTGGCACGTCCCCATCTGGTACGGCGGTCTGGCGGTGTGCGGATATTCCATCCATCTCAACAGCATCCAGTACAAGCGCTACCACTATGCGTATAAGATGGCCATGGAGGAAGGAACCGGCTATCTGGGGCGTATCACCCTCCAGCAGGCAGAGGTGTACAAAGA
>JAGHVP010000267.1 GCA_018064305.1 Candidatus Equibacterium intestinale
GACCAGCAGGTCTATCCTGCCGTCTTTCAGGCTGTCGAGCACCGATTCCCCTTCCTGTGCCTTGCGTATCACTATCTTCGAACCGGCATAGTCGCCGAAATAGTTCAGCATCTCGTAGCTCAGGCCGGAGCCCCTGCCCTCATTGCTGCCAAGCCTGCTTGACAATGAAATCACACAGCGCAGGGTATCTTTCTCAAGCACAAACGGATCCTTTGTGTCAAGGACTGAAGACGACGGATGGACACCTGAAAAGGCCGACAGCACAAGTGCCAGCAGCAGACATTCCAGACCATGCCAGTATTTGTGTTTATTTTGCATAGAAAGGCCAGTAGATGCCGAACTTGAGAGTTTTGCCGGGTCTGATGTAGTTGCAGGCAGAGAAATAGTCCGTTGCAGGCCATCCGCTTAGGACATTTGTATATTTCACAAAGATTGCCGCACGTTTCCACTGGATGTTTACAAACGCGTCTACATAAGGGTTGTTGCCCCACTCCTGTGTCCTCTGGTTGTAGAACACGCCGAGGTCCGGGCTGTATGCCGGCAGATAGTATTTCGAATATGCCACCCCGTTGGCGCCGAGCTGGATAGTCATCACATTCTTCACAAGGGGGAACTGGAAATAATATCTCAGGTTCATTGAAAGCGGAGGAAGGGGAAGCACATTGTCGTTGCTTGTCACCTGGTAGAGCAACTTGTGGTCGAGATGTACCGGACCGAATGCGAAATTTTTTGTGAGGTAGGCACTTATCACCTGCACCACTTCATCTGCCTGACGGATGTCCGATACTGCATCGTAATAAAGCATATTGCCCACCAGGGCATATCCGAAGAAAGCCGACAGTTTCCAGTGCGGGATGGAGACCTCTGCCTCCACGCGGCTCTCTGAAGTGCGGTCGAACTCATTGTTCCAGCTGTGGTGGTTGAAATACAGATTCTGTTCGAACGGATGCGGAGTCTTGAGCGAAGTCTCGACGTGGCCTGTAAGGTGGATGCCTTCCTTGATAGGATATACAGAAAGCTTCAAATTGCCTTCAAGGTTCATGTCACCCGCATAGTAGCCGAGCAGGTTCATCTTTCCGGCGGCATCCCATGCAATGTATTTCTTGAACTTGCCGCTTGCACCACCGTAGAAATATGTATTCAGATAACTGTTCTTCTTCGGCCCGGTGACAAAATCTGCCGGAGCGAAGCCGTAGTAGCTGAACGCCTGCAGGCCGAAGCCGCCGTTGATCTTCGACACGATTGCATCGGGGCCGAACGGCTGGAGCGTTGCAAAGAACTTGTTCTCGAAGCGGTGCACGGCCAGAGAGTCGTGGCTGGAATTGCCGTATATGTTCAGCTGGTTGTCATAGAACATCTTCTCGTCATCAGAGACAAGCTTGTCGGAGTAGAGCTTGGTATATTTCGAAAGCTCCAGGCTGTGGCCGAGATACATCACCGTTCCCTCTCCCACCGCAAGCGTATCCTTGCTCTTGCGGAAGAAGTTCATCGGAACCGCGAGCGACTGTGTGAGGAACAATGTGCGGCGCTTGAGATAGGTGTCGGCATCCTTGAGGTTGGTCTCAACGGCCTTTGCATCAACCACTGTATCGCACACCCAGAATATGTCTTTCACACCGCCGTTCTCTGCCCTTGACACATTCTGTCCTAGATATCCGAAGTGCATCTCGTACTTCTTGCCGATGTGGTTCGAACCTATGTAGAATGTTTTATTCGAAGTCTCCTCGCCGGTGAGCATACCGCCGCCGCCATATCTGCGGTAGGCGAAGGTGATGTTCAGCGCAGGGGTGATGTTCTGTGTAGACAGCAGGCTCAGGTCGTTCTCTTCCTTCTCCTTGGAGATGAAAGGGTTGCCCCAGTACGCCAGCTCTGTGTACGGTGTCTTGGTATTGTACATCGGAACCGTCTCCGGCGTGTACGAATACTCCATGTAGGGAGTGAAGAAAGGCGCAATGTCGAGCTTCTTGCGTCTGAAATAGTTGTACTGCTGTGACGCAGAGCCTATCACACCCAGATATATGGCGTCGACATCATCTTTCTGGATAGGGTTCTCGAAGAAATGATAGTTATATCCGGTATCGATGGTTCTGAGCGTAATCTCGTTGTTGTCCTGGTTGTGGGTCCAGCTCACGATACGTTTGTACCACAGGGAGTCTGGAAGGACGAATGTCTCGAGGATACGCGGGGTGTTCTTGATGACGCTGTCACGGTATTCCTGGCGGAGCTGCTTCACCATTGCTCTGATATCGCGTGCATCGGGAAGGCTGCGCACAAGCGAATCGTTATATTGCCGGATGATGGTGTCGATGGAATCGAGGGTGAGCGAATCCAGGCTCCAGAATATCTGGGAAAGTGTGTCAAGCTGCCAGCGGAGGAGCTCGGTGGCGGCGGTGTCCATGATGGGCACACCGGCGGTGTCGGTAATCGCGGCGCCGAGCGAATCAAGCTTGTAGACCACCGTGTCGGACACTATCGGCAGACGCATGTGCTCTGCACGGGGCACACGCATTCCGCGGCCCGCAGATGAGAAGAATGCGGTCAGCGCCAGCAGAACTATGATGAATTTCCTTTTCAAAAAGCAGTGAAGATTTAAATCCAAAATCTCACAAAGATAGCAATTATTTGTTATTTTTGCCGAAAGCGTAAAAATTCCGCCACTAATGAAACACATCGTATCCAAACTTCTCAAATCTGCAGTGCTGACTGCCAGCGTTTTATTTGCCACTGAACTTAACGGACAGACTCTTGCCGAAGAGCTTATCAAGCTTCCTTCCGTAAGGAAGGTGGAGAGAATGGCAGAGGGTCCCTTCGCGGCAAAATATCTGGTATGGTTCGAGCAGCCGGTAAGCTACACCGACCCTTCGGCCGGCACGTTCCTGCAGAGAGTGTTTGTAGGTGAAGTGAGCCGCGATTCATCTTCTGTCATCGTGACTGAGGGATACAATGCCGACTATGCCGCACGCGAGCGCTACCGCGACGAGATTTCAGGTCTGTTCAACCTCAACAACATTGTGGTGGAGCACAGGTTCTTCTACCCTTCCGCACCGGAAAACATTGACTGGAAATATCTTACCGCAGAAAATGAGGCTAACGACCTGCATCGCATCGTCACCCAGTTCAAGACAGTGTTCCCCGGCAAATGGATAAGCACAGGCATCAGCAAGGGCGGGCAGAACTGCGCCATCTATCGCGCCTTCTTCCCCGATGACGTGGATATTTCGGTGCCTTATGTGGGTCCGTTCTGCAAGCGTGTCGAGGATGGCCGTCACGAGCCGTTCCTTGCAAAGAAGGCGGGCAGTGAGAGCGACCGCGCCGCGCTGCTTGCATTCCAGAAGGAAGTCCTCGGCCGCCGTGCCACAATACAGCCATTGTTCGAGGAGTTCTGCAACAGCCAGGGCTACAGCTTCCGTCTGCCCATAGCTGAAATATTCGACTACACCGTGCTCGAGTTCCCGTTCGCATTCTGGCAGTGGGGCCGCGATATCAATTCGTTACCTGCATCCACGGCTTCCGACAAAGAGCTGCTGGCATATCTGATAGAGGCCGCCGGCCCCGACTATTTCGAATGTGAGAACCCGCACGCCCCTTTCTTTGTGATGGCCGCCAAGGAACTTGGCTATTACGGCTACGATACCAAGCCGCTGAAAGGCCTGCTCACCATCAAGAACGCCGAGGGATACATCTACAAGATCTTCCTTCCCGAAGATTTTGACTTCAAGTTTGACAAGACTCTCTCCAAGAAGATGCAGAAGTTCCTCAAGACCAACGAGTGCAACATGCTCTTCGTCTACGGCGAATTCGACCCATGGAGTTCGGTACGCGCCGGTGACCGCCACAGCGGCAGCAACTATATCTTCATCGCTCCCGGCGGAAGCCACACATCCCGCATCAGAAGCTTCAACGAGCCTGTCCGCAACGAGATAATGTCGATACTCTCAGGGTGGCTGTACGAATAGTCCTTTGAAATGGAAAGCACCTGGAACAGAATGAAGGTCTGCGCCAAGGCTGTGCTTCCTTCCACCTGGAAGACCTGCCTCTGGCTCATAAAACTTACATGGGCGGTGTCATTCACGATGCTGCTTCTGAAATGGTTCGGGCTGCTTCCCGTGATTGCCGGGGCGGTGGAACCGCTGCTGCGCAGCTTCGGTCTTCCGGGCGAAACCGCCCTGCCGCTGGTTTCAGGTTATTTCGTGAATGTCTATTCGGCACTTGCAATCATCTCCACCCTCTCTCTGACCACCCGGCAGATGACGATCCTGGGCACAATGATCCTCTGCGCCCACTCAATGATCCTCGAGACATCGGTGCTCAAGAAAACCGGCACAAGCGCCGCGCTTATGGTGGCTATCCGCACCGCAGCCTGCATTGCATCGGGATTTATCCTGAACCTGATACTGCCCGCCGACATGGGCGCAGGAAAGGCCGCCACCGCAGCAAAAGGCATCCTGCCGGCAAAGGCTATGGACATGTCGCTGCTGTGGCCCATGACACGCGAATGGCTGATATCTTCGCTGAAGCTGACTTTGATGCTGGTTGCAATCATCTTCACCCTCAACATACTGCAGCGCATACTCACCGAGTTTGGGATAATGGACAAGATATCAAAGGTGCTTTCACCTCTGATGACGGTGTTCGGGCTGCCCAGGAAAACCTCTTTCCTGTGGATCGTGGCAAACATCATCGGTCTGGGCTACGGTGCAGCCGCACTGATAGATGAAGTGGAGCGCGGTGCCCTCACCAAGCGCGACGTGCTGCTGGTTGACACCCATGTATGCACCACTCACAGCAACATCGAAGACCTGCTGCTCATGACTGCCTCGGGCGGCGTATGCTGGATCATGCTCTTCTTCCGCTGGGGCATCTCGATGGTGAACGTCTGGGCCATCCGCCTCGGCGAATTCTGCCGAGCTAAGCTTGGTGCCTCTCTTTGATAGTTTCGATTATCCTCTCGTTCTTCACTATCATCATACCATGACGGTCAGATGATATTCCCTCCCTGAGGACATACAGATATTTAGGCACACCGTCTATCACTTCGGTAGGCACATAACGGCACTGGATATTGCCGACATGCTCCTGCAGGAAATGACCGGCCTCTGTGATATGGGTTGAAACCACATATGTGCAGTGTTTCTTCGCAGCAAAAGCCTGGATGACAGCCACGGTAGCGTCATATGCATCCTTGACATTGGTACCCTTGAACAGCTCGTCGAACACTACCAGCAGCTTCTGCCCGCTGCTTACGGCGGCGGCAACGTTCTTCACCCTCATGACCTCAGCATAGAAATGGCTGTAGCCCACATTGAGGTTGTCGGAAACGTTGATGGAAGTGTACATTCCGTCCAGAACCGAGAACTTCATGGAAGCGGCTGCCACAGGGAAACCCATGTGGGCCAGGTACAGGGCTATGCTTATGGACTTCATCAGCGTGCTCTTTCCAGCCATGTTGGCTCCGGTAAGGAAGAACAGGTTGTTGGTGGTATCAATGGATATGTCATTCGCCACGGCTCCGCGGAGTCTGGGATGGTACACCTGCCTGAGTTCCAGAAGATTCTCTCCGTCCACAGCCTCGGCCCTGCAGAATCCCCTGTCACGGGCGACGTCTGCGACACTGGTATAGAGGTCCAGTTCATATACAAAATCCAGGACCTTCCTCAGTTCGTTGTACCTGACATGCTTCAGACAATAATGGACCTTGTGGAATTTCATCAGGTCATCCGAGACTTCGGTGAGCTGAAGATCCCTGGCCGAGAGCAGTGATGCAATCTCGTCCATCCTGGCCTTGAACGGGCCGGACGGGGTATTGTTTACAAACTCCCTGAGCTTTCCAAGCACCTTGACCGTAGCGGACGCGCCTTTCACAAGATCTGCATAATCCTCGGAATGTGCCGTCATGCTCATCACCTTGTGTTTTGACAGTGTGGATAACGACTGTACGAAAGAGCCGCAGTCCGTCCCTTCCATATAAGCTTCGGCAACATTGAATTCCTCTATATCCAGAGGGAATGATATGTTGCTGGTCTTGAAGTGTTCGAATATGGCAGAACGGGCATTTATGGCTTCACGGTCGGTCATAGGTGTTATGAACATCCTTTCCAGAAGCTTGCCGCCTCCCCTGGTCCTGGCGCCGTCGAAAAGATTGAAAATGGAATTGAGCTTGTATCTTCCGCTGATGTTAAGGTCTTCAAGTGTCTGCTTGTCTGCCTTGAACTCACCTTTTGTGCCGCCGGCCATCACCTCGGGATTCAAAGGCATGGTCTCCTTACCGTCCAGGATGTCGAGAATCTTCTCGTTCCTGACTATTATCATTCCATGACGGTCGGCAGTGACTCCCTCCTCAAGCTGATATGTATATCTCGGCCTGCCGTTCTCCATCACAGTAGGAAGATAGAGATAGTTGATATTGTCGCAATCCTTCTTCAGGACATCGGCAGCCTCGATGATATGTGTGGATATTACGAACATGCTGTTGCGGTTGCAGGCAAAAGCCTCTGTCACCGCAATGGTTGCGTCGAAGGCATCCTTCACGTTCGTTCCCCTGAAAAGTTCGTCGAATATTACAATCAGGTCGCGGGCCTGCCCCACTTCCTTTGCCACGGTCTTGATTCTCTTGACCTCTGCATAGAAATGGCTGTAGCCCATGTTTATGTTGTCGGCAAGGTTTATGGTGGTGAACATTCCACCCTGAGCCGTGAAGCGCATCTTCTGGGCAGGAACAGGGAATCCCATGTGGGCCAGATAGATAGCTATGCTGAAGGTCTTCATGAACGTCGATTTTCCTGCCATATTGGCTCCGGTGAGGAAAATAACGTTCTTGTCCGGGTTGACACTGATGCTGTTGGCGATTGCACCTTTTACAAGAGGATGGAACACCTTGGTCAGCTCTATCGTCTTGCGGTCGGACTCTATCACTTCGGCGAACGAGAAGTTGTTCTTATGGGCAACCCTCGCTGCACTCAGGAAGACATCGAGTACATAAACCGAATGAAGGGCCTTCTTTATCTGCTCCCTCTGCGAGAAGCGGAGTATTCTGTCGTACGAAGACACCTGCTGGAAGCTGAGTTTCTTCTTTCCCTTCTGTTCGTAGACAAACTGGATGGACTCTTCGTCAAGAAGAGGCTTCACAATGGAGATGACCGGTCTGTACGGCGAGTCGTCGGGGGTGGTATCGTAAAGGTCTTTCAGAGAACAGATAAACTCTATTACGGCAATGACACCCTTCTGGAGCTGTTCGAAATCGGTATCGGCGCCGATAAGGTTGTTCACCTTGCGTTTGAGTGTATCATCTTCCGGAGCCAGTTGTGAACGCTTGTCGACATTTGAGAAATAAGTGTCTATGATGTCGAATATCTCCGTGCTGAAGGGAAAATCCATCTCCTTTTCGTAGAAATAGCGTATGGCTTCGCTCCTGCCCCTGATCTCCGAAGGGTCACACATAGGATTGCGGAACATCTCTTCCATAAGAGATGCTCCGCCCCTGGTTTGTGTTACATTGAAAAGTGCATAGACCGAATTCTTTCCGTGCTTTCCGAAAATATTCAGGTCATCTATGGTCTGTTTGTCAACTATGAATTTCGGCATTACCTTGATTTTCTTCTGATACAAAGGAATGTAGCGAATACCGCCATGGCAAGAGGGATTATCAGGGCGAACAGGAACTTGAAGAACCTCCACGCCTTAATACCCAGATGCACGTCATTGTCAATGTTGGGGATTCCTCTTGTATCGACAGGAATTTCACCATCGGTGAGCCAGCAGAGGGCACCTTCGATCATCTTGTAGTTCATAGACCTGATATCCTTCCTCTGAAGGCTGATCTCTCCATTTCCGATGCAGTCGGAATCACCGGCTATGAATATCTTCTGGTCTCTGTCACCAACCTTGCGTTCAAGGGCGATGGCAACGGCGAACTTATCCTTGACCTCTCCGCTTTCAGGATTGAATTCAGCCACTTCGTCAATGAAATCGGTTGTCTGGTTTTCGTTCCAATAATCCTCTTCTGTCCTGAATACAGTAGTAAGTTTGTAAACGGAAGTATCAACTCCGGTAGTATCGATTCCGCAGGCACCTGTCATAGCCACCTTATATCTGTAGCGCCTCATCTCGTTGAACTTCCAAGAGAGAGAGTCTGCAGCGACTGTGGGATCTCCGACAACCAGGTCGGGAGCATACTTTTCTGTATTCCTCACAAGTGTACCGTCGAAGAAGCGGACACCGAACCTTGCCACAAGGTTGTTCATAACCTCAAGTCTCCTGGGTTCACCTGAAATGTAGACATTGCCTCCACGTGCCAGATATTTCTCGAAGTTCTCAATTTCAACCTCGCTGAAATCCGTCTT
>JAGHVP010000152.1 GCA_018064305.1 Candidatus Equibacterium intestinale
ATTCTGGCCCGTGTCGTAAACTTCTTGCTGGGACCGCTTTACACTCGCGTTCTGGGTGCTTCCGACTATGGTGTGGTGACAGAGTTCCTGTCGTACATAGCAGTGCTGCAGTTGGCTCTTGCACTGGGTCTGGAGACAGGATGCTTCAAGTTTGCGCAGCGGGAGGAGGACAATCCCGAGAAGGTGTTCTCCAACGCGCTGGCCATAGTATCTCTGGTATGTCTGGCATTCTTCGCCGTCCTGGCCGTTTTCTCTGGCCGTTTGGCGTCTGTCATGGGCTATGAAGGATTCGGAAAGGTCATCATCTATGTGGGTGCGATACTTACATTCGACACACTTACTGCAATTCTGTTCGCAAGGCTGAGGTTCCAGCACAAGGCACTGAAGTTCGCGGTGGTCCGCACCCTCAAGATCTTTACCGAACTTGGCGTGAACCTGCTGCTCTACCTGTGCCTGCCCAGATATCTGGCGGGGCACGACGGCTCGTTCATAACCAGTTTCGTGAGCGCGACGCCCGACTTCACATACGCCATTTTCGCCATCTTCGTGAGCTGCATAGTATGTTTCCTGATGCTGCTGCCCGACCTTCTCAAGGTGGGCTTCGAGTTCGACGGCAAGCTGTGGAAGGCGCTGCTGGTGTATTCGCTGCCTCTTATGGTGGCTGGATTGCCGGGAGTGATGAATGATTTCATGGACCGTATCCTTATGCGTTTCTTTGACATCGGGCATGTGGACCCCCAGCTGTGGCGCGCAAACCTGGGCGTCTATCAGGCAGGTGTCAAGATAGCTGTGATAATGTCGCTGTTCGTGCAGATGTTCCGCTATGCGGCCGAGCCTTTCTTCTTCCAGCGTCAGAAAGACAAGGACTCGACCCAGCTTTACGGAAAGGTGATGACTTACTTCGTGGCTTTCTGTATGGCGGGTTTCCTGTTTGTGACACTCTATCTTGACGAGATAGGTCTGCTGATAGGGCGTGACTTCCGTGCCGGCCTCTCCATCACTCCGATAATGCTGATGGCATACGTGCTGCTGGGAATGCAGTTCAACATAAGCATGTGGTACAAGCTCTCCGGCAAGACCGGCTATGCTGTGTGGATCACCCTGGCCGGCCTGGTCGTGACACTTGTCATCAATATAGTGTTCATGCCGAAATATTCTTATACTGCAGCGGCCTGGGCTCATATTGCAAGCTACCTTGTGATGATGGCGGTCTCGCTGTGGCTGGGCAACAAATACTATCCGATTCCATACGAGTGGCGCAGGATTGCAATGATGATACTGATTGCCCTGGTGATCTACTTCATATCGATGAAGCTGCCGCAGATGTCGTTCTGGGCTGATTTCGGAATCCACACGCTGCTTCTGCTGGCGTATGTGGTACCTGTCACATGGTATCTTTACAAGAAACGTAACTCCTGAAGATATATGAAAGTAAAGATTGTAAACAAGTCGGAATATCCCTCTCCGCAGTATGCAACCCCACTCAGTGCGGGGATGGACCTCAAGGCCAACATCAAGGAGCCTGTGACGCTGGAGCCGCTGGAACGCACCATGGTCCCTACCGGACTGTATATCGAGCTTCCTGCCGGATATGAGGCACAGGTGAGGCCTCGCAGCGGTCTTGCCGCAAAAAAAGGGGTTACGGTGATAAATGCACCCGGTACCATCGACGCGGACTACCGCGGTGAGGTGTGCGTGCTGCTGGTGAATCTGAGCAGGGAGCCTTTTGTGATAAATCCAGGCGAGCGGATTGCGCAGATGGTGGTGGCACGCCACGAGAATGTGGAGTGGGTGGAGGTGGAAGACCTTTCAGAAAGTGAACGCGGAGCCGGCGGTTTCGGCTCGACAGGAATTAAATAACATTATGGATTTCAGAGGTAATAAATTTGATGTCAGGCAGCTGTACCAGCTGTACAGAGGCTGCAAAGGTTATGAGACAGACACCCGTGTCATCAAAGGGGGTGAGATGTTCTTCGCATTGAAGGGAGACAACTTCGATGCAAATGCCTTCGCACAGCAGGCTTTAGACAAAGGGGCTTTCTACAGCGTGATTGACAATGCCGACCTATACGAAAACAGCAGTCCCGAGCTGCAGGAGAAGCTGATTCTTACCGATGATGCGCTGGGTGCGTTCCGCGCTCTGGCGTGCCATCACCGCAGCCAGTTCGATATCCCGGTGGTGGGAATTACCGGCACCAACGGCAAGACTACCACAAAGGAGATGGTTAATGCTGTGCTGGGAGCCGCATTCAAGGTGACATGCACGCGCGGCAACCGCAACAACCACATCGGTGTTCCGATGACCCTGCTCGAGATCACTCCTGACACTGAGATAGCAGTGGTTGAGATGGGCGCCAACCATCCCGGCGAGATAGAGGCATCGGTAAATATCGCCCTGCCTACACACGGACTCATCACTAACGTGGGGCAGGCACACCTGGAGGGCTTCGGAAGCTTCGAAGGGGTGAAGAAGACCAAGGGTGAGATGTATGATTATCTGGCAGCCCATAACGGTGTGGCTTTCTACAACGCAGACAGTGAAGACCTTACCGAGATGGTACGCAGCCGTGACGGGCTGAGCCTTGTGCCTTACGGTGTGGAATATACACAGATGAGGGTGCTGCGCACATCACGTGTGAATCCGTACCTGAACCTCGAGGTGGAGAATGCAGACAAGGTAACCCGCATCAGCACAAAGCTCATAGGCAACTACAATGCTGCCAATGTTGCAGCAGCACTGGCTGTGGCAGGCTATTTCGAAGTGGATCTGGATGCGGCTGTGAATGCAATTGAATCATATATACCTTCGAACAGCCGTTCGCAGCTTATAGATACAGGCCGCAACCTGGTGATCCTGGACGCATACAATGCCAATGTCAGCAGCATGAACGCCGCCCTCGACAACTTCGCCACCACCTCTTTCCCCAACAAGGCTCTCGTCCTGGGAGACATGCTCGAGCTTGGCGAGTTCTCGAAGGATGCACACCGCCAGATCCTGGAAAAAGCAAGGAAGGTGGCGTCAGAGATATATCTTGTTGGAACAAGCGAGTTCAAGGCTGTGGCCGGTGAGGGTGACCTGGTGTTCGACACCTCACTGCAGCTGAAGGAATTTTTCCGCAAATGCAAGCCGGAAGGGAAGACAATCCTTATCAAGGGTTCCAACGGTACGCGTCTGCCCCTTATCATGGACGTTTTATAATACTTTGACAATCTGATATGAAAACTTTCTGGAAAATAGTATTCGGATCGTTGCTCGGATGCCTGATTGCATCAGTTCTGGGCTTCATCCTGCTGATATCTCTGGTGGGCTCGCTGGGGGCTTCCCTCGAGACAGCCACATCCAAGGTGCCCGTCGCCGCACAGTCAGTGCTGCGTATCGATGCAAACTCAGTTGTTTCCGAGCGGGGCGCAGAGAATTTCTCCATCCAGGCCCTCCAGGGCGGTATGGGCAGCCCGGTCTCTCTCTATGACGCAGTGCGCGGCATCGACGCAGCTGCCACAGACCCCCGTATCAAGTTTATCTATCTCCAGACAGATGATATGGTGGTTTCGGTGTCTCAGGCAGAGGAGCTCCGCACCGCACTGTCGAGGTTCAGAGAGTCGGGCAAGCCTGTGATTGCATACGCGAACAACCATTCGATGCTTACATACTATCTGGCATCAGTGGCAGATAAGGTGCTCATGAACACATACGGTGAGGCATATATCATCGGACTTGGCACCAGGTCGCTTTTCCTCAAGGACCTGCTTGACAAGGTGGGTGTGGAGGTGCAGCTGATCCGTCACGGCAAGTATAAATCTGCCGGCGAGATGTTTATCAGCAACCATATCAGTGAGGCCAACAAACAGCAGACACAGGCGATGGTAGATGGTCTGTGGAGCTCTATGGCCGACGAGATATGCTCTTCACGCGGTTTCTCACGCGAAGAACTGGATTCATGGATTTCAGGACTTGAATTCGAAGACGCGCAGTCTCTGCTTGACAAGAACCTTATCGACACCGTATATCATACCGACGAGATATCAGATTACCTCTGCAACCTTGCCGGAGCAAGCGATTTTGAAAAGATCCACTTCACTGCATTGGCCGATTATGCCAAATCGCTGGTGAGCACAGGCAAGGCGAAGGAAAAGATTGCCATTCTCTATGCAGACGGTGAGATTGTGACCGAAGGCGACCCTGAAAGGGATATAGTTGGAACGGAACTGGCCGCTGAGATAGCGAAGGTACGTAAGGATTCTACAATAAAGGCCGTTGTGTTCCGTGTTAACTCTCCCGGCGGCAGCGTTCAGGCTTCAGAGGTGATCCGCCACGAAATAGAGCTGTTGCAGGCTGCCAAGCCTGTTGTGGCATCGTACGGCGACTATGCCGCATCGGGTGGATACTGGATATCTTCAGGTGTCAACAAGATCTTTACCGACAATACAACCCTCACCGGTTCTATCGGAGTATTCTCGATGATTCCCAACTTCGGCGGGGTGGTTTCAGACAAGCTCCACGTAGGAGTCGACTTCACAACTTCCCACGACCACAGCGACATGATGTCTGGTTTGAGGAAGCTTGACGGCGAAGAGGTTGAGTATATGCAGGAAAGTGTGGAGAAAATATACGACAAGTTCGTGGGCCTTGTGGCCGACGGCCGCGGAATGCCTGCAGAAAAGGTGGATGAGATTGCCCAGGGACGCGTATGGTGCGGATGCGACGCACTCGGTATCGGCCTTGTTGATGAAAAGGGCGGACTTTGTGATGCAGTCAGCTATGCTGCATCGATGGTCGGTCTGCAGAACTATAAGGTTGAGGTCTTCCCCAAGGTCAAGACTACGATGGAGCGTCTGATGGAGATGTTCTCATCAACAGAAAGTGTGAAGGCTTTCTTTGCTGAAAAAGAACCTGTATCGGCATGGAACCAGACGCTGATGCAGCTTGAAGATACATACGAATATCTCAAGACATCTTCTGATGCACAGATGATGGCGCGCATGCCCTACATCTACGAGATAAGATAAAACCAATTGCAATTTTTTAACGTACAACGGATAATGTACAGAATAGTAAGTAAAAAACTTCTGGCACCTTCCATCTACGAGATGGTGGTTGAGGCGCCGAGACTGGCACGTGCGGCAAAGCCGGGTCAGTTCCTCGTTGTGAGAAACGACGAGAAGGGGGAGAGGGTGCCTCTTACAATCAGTGATTATGATGCAGAGAAAGGAACCGTGACGATGGTGATACAGACCATCGGTGCGTCTACCATACAGATGTGTGAAAAAGAGGCAGGTGACTCGTTCGAGGATGTGCTCGGCCCTCTCGGATGTGCATCTGAGTTTGTATCGCTTTCAGACGACGAACTGAAGGGTAAGCGCTTCCTGTTCATTGCAGGTGGTGTAGGAACTGCTCCGGTATATCCCCAGGCCAGATATTTCCATGAGAAAGGCGCAAAGGTGGATGTGATTGTTGGAGCCAAGAATGCTGATATGCTCATATATGAAGAGAAGATGCAGGCAGTGTGCGACAATCTGTACATCTGTACCGACGACGGCTCCAAGGGCTTCCACGGCCTTGTGACCAATATGGCAAAGAGCCTGATCCAGGAGCAGGGCAGGAAGTATGACCAGGCGGTTGCCATCGGCCCCATGATAATGATGAAGTTCTGCATGCTCACCATGAAGGAGCTTGA
>JAGHVP010000107.1 GCA_018064305.1 Candidatus Equibacterium intestinale
CTGATATCCTTGAGGGCGGATTCACGCTCGGCGGCAATCTCAAGCTTGGCTTTCTCCAGTATCTTGGACGCCTCGTCTGAAGCCTGCTGCTTCGCCTGCGCGACTATCCTGTCGCGGGCCTCGGCAGCCTCCTGCAGGATGCGTCCCTGCTCCAGTCTTGTCTGCTCCACCATACGGGCGTGTTCCTGGGAAAGAGACGCAAGTTTCTCCTCAGCCTCAGCAGCCGCGGCTATGCTCTTCTCTATCCTCTCCCGGCGCTTGTCCACCATTCCCGTTATCACAGGGAATCCGAACTTTGCAAGAAGGAAGAAGACAATCCCGAAAATCAGGACCATCCAGAACAGCAGGCCGAAATCCGGTGTAATGAGTGACATTTATTTAAGGATTCCAAGCAGACAGACAACTATGGCGAACAGACAGGCACCCTCCACCAGAGCGGCGATGATGATGCCAGTCATACGGTAATTGCCGGCCTGTTCGGGCTGACGGGCACCTGCCTCCAGGGAAGCCTTACCAATCTGACCGATACCGAATGCAGCTGCGATGGCCGCAACACCTGCGCCGATGGCCGCACCGAATTTTCCGAGAGCCGCACCGGCTGCTGCTTGAAGAATCATTGAAAGTAACATATCGTTAAAGTTTTAAAATTGTTATTTCTTTTCAGTCTCCGGATTCTGGACCGACAGCCCGATGAATACGGAGGACAACATAGTGAACACATACGCCTGCAGGAAAGCCACAAGGAGTTCGAGGCAGTCCATGAACACCCCCAGAATCACGGCCACGAAGCTGAGGCTGTGGTTGATGGCGGCGCCCATTTCGGCGGTCAGGAAAATCACGGCCAGCACGCCGAGTATCATACAATGCCCTGCAAGGATATTGGCAAAGAGCCTTATCATCAGTGAGAAAGGCTTGGTGAAAATACCGATTATCTCTATCAGCGGCATCAGAGGCAGTGGCACTTTAAGCCAGGTAGGGACCTCAGGCCAGAGGATATCCTTCCAATAATGCTTGTTGCCGAAGACGTTGACGGCAAAGGCGGTGCATAGCGCAAGCACCAGCGTGACCGCGATATTTCCCGTGATATTGGCGCCACCCGGGAAGAACGGGACTATTCCCATCAGGTTGTTGATGAATATGAAGAAGAACGCAGTCAGGAGGTAAGGGCTGTAGCGCTTGTATTCCTTCCCTATACAGTCCTTGATGACGTCGTCCTCTATCATCGTCACGATCATTTCAATCAAGCCTGCAAATCCTCCGGGGACCTCTTTCCGGGCATCGTGCTTCCTGTACCAGCTTGCGGCCCAAAGAATCAGGACCACCAGCAGAGTGCAGTTGATGATGAGACCCAGGACATTCTTGGTAATCGAGATATCCACGGGTTTCAGAACGGCACCTCCGACGTCCTCCACCACCTTGCCCTCGTACTTCTCACCCTTTCCCGCTATGCGGAAATTGTCATATCGGCACTCGCCCTCATACAGGTGCTCAGAGCTGAAACAATGCCAGCCCGATTCCCTGCTGTAGACTATCACCGGAAGATATATGCTGGCCGGATGTCCGTTGACAGTCGTGATATGCCACTCGTAACTGTCACCGATATGCCCGAACAGATATTCCTGCACGTCCAATTCCCCCGCCGTCATCTGAAGCGGCAGGAGCAAAAGCAACAATGCAAAAATCTTCTTCATCCTT
>JAGHVP010000084.1 GCA_018064305.1 Candidatus Equibacterium intestinale
GTACAAGGGGGCGAATATACCTATTTTTAGCGGTAGTAATAAATAATTTTTCGTAAATTTGTATTGTTGTCACAAAAATTAGACCACAACACCGCTCCAGATGGAAGAATACAGGCATTTCTCTTTTGAAAATGAGACAGTCCACGACTTCATGAAGTTCCGCATCAGCCGCATCCTCCAGGTATGCAGCAACTACGACGGGTACACGCTTGAAGAGGACGGACACATAGAGTCGCAGATCCGCAACGAATACAACGAGCTCAACATGAGCAACCCTCCTTCGATATTGAGGGTCACTTCGGCCGAAAAGGCCCTGGAGCTGCTTGAATCGGGGGAGAAGTTCGATTTTGTGCTCACCATGTACAACGTGGGACAGATGAGCGTGTTCGACTTCGCCCGCGGTGTAAAGAAGCTCGACCAGAACATGCCCGTGGTGCTGCTTACCAGCTATTCGCGCGAAATCCACCGCAGGATAGAGGAGAGCGACTGCGACGCGATAGACAATGTCTTCTGCTGGCACGGCAACGCCGACCTCATCATTGCCATCATCAAGCTGATGGAAGACAGGCTGAACGCCCACCGCGACATCCTGGAAGGCGGTGTGCAGGCCATCCTGCTGGTCGAAGACTCGTTCCGCTTCTATTCTTCATATCTGCCGGAGCTTTACCGCATCATCCTTGCCCAGAACAGCAAGTTCATCGAGGATGCATACAACGAGCAGCAGATGGTGATGCGCAAGCGTTCGCGCCCCAAGGTGCTGCTGGCAACCAATTATTCAGAGGCGGTGGAGATGTACCAGACCTACAGGCAGAACCTGCTTGGTGTGATCACCGACCTCGGCATGATTGTCAACAAAGGCGACCTGAGCGAAAACGAGAAGCCTGATGCAGGTGTGGACATCTGCAGGATGGTGAAGGAGCAGACCCCCTGGATGCCTGTGATCATGCAATCGTCGCAGGTGAGCTACAGCGCGCTTGCGGAATCGCTCGGGGTGGGATTCATAGCAAAGACCAGCAAGACGCTGCTTGAAGAACTTCAGAACATCATCCTGAGCGAGTTCGGATTCGGCGACTTCGTGTTCAAGGACCCCCAGACCGGCAAGGTGGTGGGACAGGCCGCCGACCTCTACCAGATGCAGAAGCTCATAGAGAAAGTGCCTGAAGACACGCTGGAATACCACCTCTCTCAGATGCACTTCTCGAAGTGGCTCTACGCCAGGGGCCTCTTCCCTATTGCAAAGATTCTACGCAGCTTCGACAACAGCCAGTTCGAGAGCATGGCAGAACACCGTGCCGCAATCGTATCCCTGCTCCATGACTACCGCAGGCTGCTGGGTCAGGGCATCGTGGTGCAGTTCGACGAAAAAACATACAACAGCTCTATTGCGTTCGCCAAGATAGGTGAAGGCTCTATCGGCGGCAAGGCGCGCGGACTGGCATTCATGAACGGCGTGCTGTCGAAATACCACCAGTACAACAGATACAAGGACGTGAGGGTGCGCATTCCGCGCAGCGTGGTTGTGGCCACCGACTATTTCGAGCAGTTCATGAAGATGAACGGCCTGCAGCACATCATCACTCAGGAGATATCTGACGAGACACTGCTCTCCGAATTCCTGAACTCTATCATGCCGCCCGACCTGTATGTAAAGCTCAAGAAGTTTGTATCAACCTGCAAGGCTCCTCTGGCAATACGTTCTTCGTCGAAGTTGGAGGACTCAAACTTCCAGCCGTTCGCAGGTGTGTATTCGACATATATGATTCCGAGGTGCGAAGATGACGACCAGATGCTCCGTATGCTCATCAGGGGCATCAAGAGCGTATATGCGTCGGTATTCTTCACTTCATCGAAAGCGTACATCCAATCTTCGCAGAATGTATTGAGCGAAGAGAAGATGGCTGTGCTGATCCAGGAGGTATGCGGCACTGAGCAGGACGGATACTGGTACCCCACCATTTCTGGCGTGGCACGTTCCCAGAATGCATATCCGCTCGGCTACGAGAAGGCCGAAGACGGCGTGTGCAACATAGTGATGGGACTTGGCAAGGCTGTGGTGGACGGAGGCAAGACGCTCCGCTTCTGCCCGGCATATCCCGACAAAGTACTCCAGACATCAACAGTAGAGCTTACAATGAGCGATGCACAGACAGGTGTCATGGCGCTCAATCTGGATCCCGGCAGGTTCACCACCTCCACCGACGATGCCGTCAACATCGAGACTCTGCCCATAGAGAAGGTGGAGAACTCGCGCAATGCCAAGTTCGTCTGCTCTAATTTCGATTTCACCAACAACCGGATTGTGGAAGGTCCCACTTTCGGTCAGTCATACAAAGTGATAACCTTCAACAAGATACTGAAATACAACTCCTTCCCTCTTGCCGAAATCATCAGCAGCCTGCTGAAGATTGGCGAAGAGGAACTGCGCTGCCCCGTCGAAATTGAGTTTGCAGTAAACATGGACGTTGCTCCGGGCAAGCCCAGGGTTTTCAACTTCCTGCAGATACGCCCCATAATCAGCGGCATGGAAGCGTCGAAGGTAGACTGGTCGTCGATCGACACGGCCGGCTCACTGATTTATTCGGAATGTGCGCTGGGTATAGGCCAGATAAAAGGTCTGAGGCATCTGGTGTACATGAAGTTCGACAAGTTCAACTCTCTCAGGACACGCGAGATAGCCGACGAGCTCTTCAAGATCAACACTCAGATGCACGATGCCGGGCATGAATATGTCCTTGTGGGCACCGGCCGCTGGGGTTCGTCGGACCCCAACCTCGGGGTACCTGTCAAGTGGGCACACATATCCGAGGCGAAGGTGATTGTGGAGATGGCTCTTGAAAACTTCAACATCGAGGCCAGCCAGGGCACACACTTCTTCCAGAACGTCACTTCGCTCGGTGTGGGATATCTCTCCATCGACCCGTTCCGCGGTCACGGAGTGTTCGACCAGGAGGCCCTCGACGCGATGCCCGCCGCTATTGACGGCGAATGGTTCCGCGTGGTGGAATTCCCCGAAGACCTCACCATCTACATCGACAGCAAGACCAAACGCGCCGTAGTGAAGCGGTAGTCCGGCATTTA
>JAGHVP010000074.1 GCA_018064305.1 Candidatus Equibacterium intestinale
TTACGAAGCTGTCTGATACATACCAGATGCCTTTGTATTTACCTGTCTCGCCCCATGAGTTCTTAACGATGAAGAACATGGTGCCGTCCTGGTCCTTAGCAAGGCCGTAGATGTGCATTCCGTGGTCGTCGGTGGTGGTCTTGTTGTCAAGTGCAACCTGGCGCATCTCCTGGGTGATTGTCATTTCGGGAGCTTCGTCGTTCATCTTCTTCAGCTGTGCTGCCTTCTCTTCGGGAGAGACACCCACCCAGCGTGCCTGGTCGCTGCCTGCTTCGGCAACTGCCTCAAGGTCGGGGTTGATGCCGAGGCCGTCGCGTGTGAAACCACTTTCGCTGCAGTCTGTGCCCCATGCGATTGTGTAGCCGTTCTCGATGGCATTGTACATGATAGCCATCATGTCTTCGAGGGGAACATTGTAGTAGCTGTCCCAACGCCAGTTGTCGGGAACCTCGAGAATAAACTTAGAGTAGAAGGGATGGTGTGTGAAAGAGGTGATTGAGACATAGTCGTCGGGGTTGATGCCGAGCTTGTCTGCATACTCGCGGGGAGTGTATTTCTTGCCGTTGTATTCGAATTCCTCGGGGCACTCGCCGAGGTATGCGTTGAGGATGCCCACGAAGCCTGCCTTCCAAACGGGAGTGAGCTTTTTGTTGGGGTTCTTAACGATGCCTGAGAGATAACCTTTCAAACCTGCCTCCATCTCTGAGTGGCGGTGACGGCTTTCACCGTAGTTGAGACCGGGCATCACGCTGTTGGGAACGATACCGTAATCTCTCCATACATGGAGCACGTCGTCGGCATTGCTGCCCTGTGCGAAGTTGAGGCAGCCGTCGAGACGGATGTATTTGTCTGCCTTGTCCTGATAGGCCTTGCTCACGATGAACATCTCTGAAAGGTCGAGGTCGTCGCCCTTGTATCCGTTGCGGAGAATCTCGCTCTCAAGGAATGAGATAGTGGAGAAGCACCAGCATGTGCCGCTGCTCGCCTGGTCTTTGACTGAAGTTACCGGATTTTCCTTGACTGTTGTGAACTGATACTCTTTCTGAGGGGTGAGCTTCTGCTGTGCCTGTGCTGAAACTGACGCTACAGTCAGGGCCACAGCTGCGAGTGTAAAGATTCTTTTCATTTTTATTGGTGTTTGTTTTTGATTTCTAAAGAAGTTTCTGCCCGATCACAAGCCTGAGCAGGTTGAGTGCGTTTGCCGCGAAGCGCTCCATATTCACCTTGCGGCTCTTCGATGCGCTCTGCACGAGGCGTGAGAACACTTCGGTCTCACCGGTGGAGGGGTTGCGGTGTGCCGCTGCAATCCAGCAGGTGCCCACCGGCTTCTCTTCACTGCCGCCGCCCGGACCTGCGATGCCTGTGGTGGCAACTGCATAGTCGGTGTCAAGCAGGCATGCCGCACCGCGCGCCATGGCTTCGGCGCATTCCCGGCTCACAGCACCTTTCTGCTCCAGCACCTCCTCGGGCACATTCAGCAGGTTTATCTTGACTTCATTCGAATAAGATGTCACGCTGCCCTTATAATATTCACTGCTGCCAGGAACAGATGTGATGAGGTTGCTGACAAGGCCTCCTGTGCATGACTCTGCCACTGCAACTGTCTCCTGATAAGCGCTTTGCGGCGGGCATTGCAGCAGGTGGGGCAGGATGGACTGCAGAGAGTCGCTGCCTGTTCCATATACGTATGTGCCAAGCATCTCCTTGAGCTGTGCCGTGGTTCTTTCAAATTCCGCAGCGCGCTCCGTACTGCCGGCCCCGTAGCATGAAAGCCTCAGCCGCACACCTGTGAGTGTGCCGGGAAGATATGCCAGGTGGATGTATTCAGGAAGGCTGTCCTCCCAGTCTGCAATCTTTTCGGCAAGCACACTTTCAGCCAGACCGAAAGTGCAGATGGTCTGATGCAGGATGGGCTCGGTGTCGAAGTGTGACTTGATGCTCTGCATCACGTCGTCGAGCGCTGCGATGGTCTCGAAAGGCACACCGGGCATGGAGTAGAGCACTGCCTTGTGGCCGTAGCGCCCCTCGTCGAACACAAACTCCATTATCGGGGCTGTGCCAAGCTTGTTGGGAATGACTGTGGCGGTGTCGGGCACCTGTGCCTGTGCGCGGTTGACGGGAAGCATTGCAATGCCGCGGCGCGAGAGTATCTGCTCGATAATTGCAAGCTGCTCGGCATCTTCCTTATATCCGGCAGCTCCGCTGAGCTCTGCAAGGGCAGGCTTGGTGATGTCGTCCTTTGTGGGGCCGAGGCCGCCTGTTACAATCACTATATCGCAGCATTTCAGAAGGTTGTCAAGCGATGAGATGATCTGTGTGCGGTCGTCGGCAATGGATTCCATACGGCCCACCTTCACTCCGATGCCGTTGAGCGCCTGAGCGATATATGACGAATTGGTGTCTACAATCTGTCCGATCAGGATCTCGTCACCTATTGTGCAGATAGCAGCTGTTTTCATTTGTCGCCTCTCTTTTTAAGATGTTTCACTATTTTTCTGACAAAGTCAGGCCCGTTGTAAACAAAACCAGTGTAGACCTCTATGAGCGATGCGCCTGCATCCAGCATCTGCGCAGCCTGTTCCGGGGTCATAATTCCTCCCGATGCAATAACCGGAAGAATCCCGCCGCTCTTCTGGTGGATATACCTGACAGTATCGAGTGTCGATTCGAACAGCGGTGCGCCGCTCATCACTCCTTCGCCAACTTTCTCAAGAGCCTTTCCGGATGTGTTTCTGAGATTGTTGCGGTCATGTGCGGCGTTGCCTGCCACGATTCCGTCGATTCCGCTCATGAGCGACAGGTCTATTATCTCATCAAGCTGGCTGTGTGAGAGCCCGTGGGAGATCTTGAGCAGGATGGGAAGGCTTTCGTCGTTGTATCGGCGGATGTTCATCACGCTGTCTACAATCTGAGATATCGTGACAATGTCGTGAAGTCCTGTGGAGTCGTGTGAATCCGGGTACGAGACATTCAGTACGAAGAAATCTACGAAATCGTAGAGCATGGCTACGCTCCGCTCATAATCCTTGTATGCTTCGGAGGTGGGGGTGGAGGTGTTCCTTGTGACATTGGCACCGATCACAACCTTCGGATGGCGCTGCTTTATCTGCTCTATGGCATAGCGCACGCCGTTGTTGGCCGTGCCCATACGGCTCACGAGAGCGTTGTCTTTGGGGAGTCTGAACAGACGGGGAGTTTCGTTGCCCATCTGCGGCTTGGGGGTGAGCGACCCTATTTCTATGAATCCGAATCCGTAGTCAGCCAGTTCGTTATAGTATTCGCCGTTTGTGTCAAAACCTGCTGCCAGCCCCACGGGATTAGGGAAATTGACACCGAAGAGCTCGCGTGCCAGCCCCTTGCTGTCAGGCTTGTGGAAGATTCTGGCGGCAGCCCTTGCACCCGGAATATGCCTTGCCATCTTCAGACAGAACATCACAGTCTTGTGTGCTGTCTCCGGCGGCAGAAGCGACAGGATAGGGTTGAGAAGCTTGAACATACTTGCGGCAACAATTTACATAACCACAAATATACGCAAATTAATCAATTATTGAAAGACCGTATATTGCAAAACCAACTGCGGCAGCGAGAATGAAATTGATTGCCTTTGCCCAGATGAAAGCCTTCTTCGATTCGGCGAAAAGCGGCAGTGCGGCATGGCCGTCCTGCGATATGCAGCTTGCCATGAGCACAGATACAGGCACTGCCCCTGTGGCGAACATCGTCACGAAGATGAGGTGCGGTCCCGATTCGGGGATTATGCCTATCAGAGCGGCCAGCACTATCATAAGCGGGATGTTGGAGCTTACCCACGATTCGATGTCGAGATACGCGTTGCCGACGGCAAGCAGCAGCAGGATTCCGAATGTCCAGGCAAATACCTTCGGAAGGTGGGTGCAGATTATATGATGCCAGAGGTGCTCGTCAACGAAATGGTCTGAAGCAAAGATAATTACAACCAGCATCACCACGCTCAGGCATGCGAACATGATGTTCATCCAGCCTTCGTCAAGCAGGCCGCTCTGCACCTGGACTGCAGCCTCTGCTGCATCTTCATGCTCGAGCATTCCGAAAGCCAGCGCTGCGGCATAGACGGCCAGACCAAGGAACATCACGGCCCTTTTCCATGAAAGGTGCCTTCCTTTGTGCTCATGCTTCTCGTCCTGTTCATGTATGGCCATCTCTCCGCAGGAAACAGTGCCGGCCAGACCTTTCCTTGCGGCAATCCGGTCTACCACCCATCCGGCAGCCACAGCAATGACAAACAGGGCGGCAGTTATCTTCAGGGCAGTGCCGGGAAACATCCCCAGCATCACAAACGACTCGTCGCCGCTTGTTGCAATCATCATCGCCACAAGCGCACCGAAGCTGATCATTCCGTGTGAATAGAGCGACACGCTTGCAAAGCCGCCCATACAGCCCGGAATGGAGCCGAGCAGGGCAGACAGCACAATCTGTCCGAACGATGATCTGCCAAGCGACGAGAAGCAGCGCCCCTCCGACTTGATGTTGATGGATTCAATCATCAGCATCATAGCCACCACCATACCTGTTATAAGTATTGCGGTCCTCAATGAATCTATTAGGATATCTGCGAACATTGGAATTATTTCTAGTAAAGATGCCCACAAAAATACATAAAATCTTGCTACTTTTACGGAAAATAATTCCGGTATGGCAAAGTCAAAGGTATTCTTCACTGATTTCCACACAGTCGCTTTCGGCGACGGAACAGCTGTCAAGCTTCAGAAACTCATCAAGGCGGCCGGCATCGGCGACATCGACATGGACGGCAAGTTCGTGGCCATCAAGATGCATTTCGGCGAGAAGGGCAACCTCAGCTTCCTCAGGCCGAATTATGCCAGGGCAGTGGTGGATGTAGTGAAGGAGCTGGGCGGCAAGCCGTTTCTTACCGACTGCAACACAATGTACCCGGGCAGCAGGAAGAATGCCCTGGAGCATCTGTACTGCGCCTGGGAGAACGGATTCACACCGCTTACCGTGGGCTGTCCTATTATAATAGGTGATGGTCTGAAAGGTACCGATGATGTTGCAGTGCCGGTAAACGGAGGGGAGTATGTAAAGGAGGCATATATCGGCCGCGCCGTTATGGATGCCGATGTCTTTATCAGTCTCACTCACTTCAAAGGCCATGAAGAAACCGGTTTCGGAGGATGCCTCAAGAATATCGGAATGGGCTGCGGATCGCGCGCCGGCAAGAAAGACCAGCACAGCAGCGGCAAGGCCCGCATCAGGGAAATGCTGTGCCGCGGCTGCCGCAAGTGCCAGAAGGAGTGTGCCAATTCAGGTCTTGTTTTCGATGAGGCAAAGCGCAAGATGACCGTTGACACAGAGCACTGTGTGGGGTGCGGACGCTGCCTGGGCGCATGCAATTTCGATGCTATCAGCTTTGCCGAGTTCAATGCAAATGAGATGCTCTGCAGGAAGATTGCCGAGTATTCCAAGGCTGTGGTGGACGGCAGGCCGTCTTTCCATATATCGCTGGTGCTGGATGTTTCGCCCAACTGCGACTGCCATGGAGAGAACGATGTGCCTATTCTGCCTGATGTAGGCATGTTTGCATCATTCGACCCCGTTGCCATTGACCGTGCATGTGCGGATGCCTGCCTGAAGCAGGAACCGCTGCCTGGCGGCCAGCTCTACAAGAACCTTCATACTCCGGGATTTGTGGACTGTCACGACCACTTCAGGAATTCTACCCCCAACAGCGAGTGGAGGGCATGCCTCGAGCAGGCCGTGAAGATCGGCCTCGGCTCTGACGAGTACGAACTGGTCACTCTGTAGTAAGTAGACCTATCTTATCTCGTAGGTACCGTCTGTAAAGAAAATTACAATCTGTCTGATCTGTTTCTGACCGGAAAAACGGGGAGTGGTGGCCTCGTTCTGACCTTTTATGCGATTCTCAGAAGGATATGAAGGCACAGAAACCGGTCTAATCTGCTCTTGTCCAGCGGCTTGTGCGGCGCGGGGCTGCTGTACGGGTTGAGGTGCGGGAGCCTGATACTGCGGTGAAACTCCAGATTTTTGCTGCGGAACAGCAGAATTGGCACTGGAAGCCGGGACTTGTGTGTGTGAAGAGGGAGCCGGAGCCGGGGCATCGGCAAAGTTTGCACTGAAGAGGTCGAAGCCGCCGGGCTCGTCCATCGGAAGGTCATCGTCTGCCTGACTCACTTCTTCAACCTGGCCGGCAACTGCCGGGATAGGAGCGGACACTCCATCTCTATATGCTTTGCCAGTTCCCATGATCAACCAGTCCGGATTTATCTTGGGGAATTCAGCAAGCATCTTGTTGATGAATTCAAAACTGGGTTTGTTCCTTCCTTGAAGAAGGTGAGAGATGCCGGAACGCTGCACTCCAAGACGGTCGGCAAGCTGTGCGGGAGAGAGTCCCTCCATCGCAAGAAAAAGTTTGAGTCTTTCCTCCATAAAATTTTTGTAAACTTCGTTTTACAAATGTAGTAACTTTTGTTGAACTAACAAATTTACTTTTGTAATCTACAAATGTAAACTACAATTGTGAACTATAATTTACAATTATTGCAGCCAGAAATGATATCTTTTCAGTAGGTGCATCAGTTGAGGTTATTTTGGTAAAATACTGATAATCGTTGGGTTAATTTTGGATAATTGATATTACAAAGGCTAAAATCGTCAAAATCGACCTTAAATGCACAATAATCTACAATATTAACCAATCAATAACATTAGTTGAAGTTCATAAAGTATTGATAATCGGTTGCTTATATATGAGCATAAACTATTAATAACTTTTGGTTATGCAATATTTGTAGCAGATACTCCCGTATGTTGTCAAAACAAATGTAAATTGCAAAATCACCCTATTTAATTCACATAATTGATACTACAATTTACAAATGTGTACAAATTTGTAAACCTAAAGTTGCGCTTTATGTAGAATTTGTATCACTTTTTTTATCACTTCTCACCACTTCTTTGTATTTTTGCAGAAATTATCTGAACATGAAAAATAGACGAATCCTGAGCACTTTGCTTCTGCTCCTTTCCACCCTTCCGGTAATCTCCTGCAAGAATTCAAATCAAGATGACCAGACGGTGTCGCACGACACGATCTGCCTTACCGACACATTATATGTAACCGATACAGTCCATGCATACGACTTCAGGACTGATGTCGACAGCACTGCAGTAAAAGCCGGCTTCGTGCTGGTGAGCGAAGTCATACCCGATGCAATCCTTGAAATCAGATATTATACTGCATTCAACTTCATCGGCAAGCCTACCGACGGTTATTTCGAACCCCAGGCGTTCCTGACCCGCCCAGCAGCAGAAGCACTCAAGAAAGTGTCAGACGAATTCGTGGCAAAGGGCTACCGCATCAAGATTTATGATACCTACCGCCCGCAGATGGCCGTGGACCACTTCGTCCGCTGGGCAAAGGATGCTTCAGATACTTTGATGAAGAGCATCTTCTATCCCGAGATTGCAAAGAAAGACATCATTCCTCTGAGCTTCGTCGCCACCAAATCTGGTCATTCACGCGGCAGCACAGTGGATCTTACCCTTTTTGATGTAAAGACAGGACGCGACATCGACATGGGCGGCCCGTTCGACTACTTCGGCGAGCTGTCGCACCCCGACTATAAGAACCTTACCGACGAGCAGATTGCAAACCGCAACATGCTCCGCGAGGCCATGCTGCGCAACGGGTTCAAGCCCCTCTACAGCGAGTGGTGGCATTTCACCCTCAAGAACGAGCCTTATCCCGACACATACTTCAATTTCCCCATCTGCACATCGGTTCTCAAATAATGATTCCCCAGATACTGATAGACGATTACGATTACCCTCTGCCCGACGAACGGATTGCCAAATTCCCGCTTCCGGTGAGGGATTCATCCAAGCTGCTGGTAAATACCGACGGCTGCTTCAAAGCAGAACAGTTCCGCAATATCGCTGCCTTCCTGCCTGAAGGCGCACTGATGGTATTCAACGAGACCAAGGTGGTGCCGGCACGGCTCTTTTTCCGCCGTGATACCGGCGCTATGATAGAGATATTCTGTTTGGAACCGGTGGAACCTTCCGACTACCAGCTGTGTTTCGCCACCACAGAAAAGTGCCGTTTCAAAGCAATTGTGGGCAATTTGAAGCGCTGGAAGGGTGGTGTGCTGTCATTGGCTGTGGATGAGTGCTACTGCCACGAGAATCCTGCCGTTGCAGAGCTTGACCTGAAGGCAGAGATGGTTGAGAGGGTAGACAATACCTGCATCGTGGAGTTCAGCTGGAAAGGGGGCGTGCCTTTTTCCAAAGTGATCGAACTTGCCGGCAACATGCCAATTCCTCCGTATCTGAACCGCGACACCCAGGATGTGGACTATGTGCGCTACCAGACCACATACGCGCGTAATGAAGGTTCGGTGGCAGCGCCCACGGCAGGGCTTCATTTCACTCCTGCAGTGATGGACGACATCCGCGCAAAGGGCATCAGCACCGAGTATCTCACCCTTCATGTGGGGGCCGGCACCTTCCTGCCTGTAAAGAGCCACAATGTGGCCGAGCATACAATGCACAGCGAGCCGTTCGAGGTGAAGAAAAGCTTCCTGCAGACCCTTTCCGCAGCGCTGGATGGAGGTGCGCATGCCGGTGCCGGTGAAGCTGCTGCTGGTGAGACCTCTGCTGGCAGCACCGCCAAGGCCAGGCCTGTCATCTCTGTAGGCACTACATCCACACGTACCCTGGAGTCGCTCTACTACATCGGTGTGCACTGCATCGAGCTGGGTGAACCACAGGTGGTGCAGCAGTGGGAACCGTATCGCGACGAAGGGTATTCCTACAGTGCAAAAGAGGCAATTGATGCAATAATCAACTACTTGGATGCCAATGATAAAGATAGTATCATCGCAAGAACAAGTTTAATTATCCTTCCTGGCTTCAAATACCGAATCATCGATTATCTGGTTACCAACTTCCACCAGCCGAAGAGCACATTGCTGCTGCTGATTGCTGCCCTTATCGGACAAGAGTGGCGCGGAATGTACGATTTTGCACTTGCAAACGGGTTCCGTTTCCTCAGTTATGGCGATTCATCCTTGCTGAAACGCAAATAATTTTGCATATTTGTATTTTCAATACAAAGAACAGAATTATTTGGAATGGATCAAATCTTTTCATTTTTGAGTGAATTGGCAATGAATCAAGGGCTTGCACTGCTTCTCAGTGCGGTGGTCCTGGCTTTGTTGCTTTTGTGCGTGTGCGCATCTGTGATATCAGGCCGCCTTGTGGCAAGGCAGGTGCTTGACGGTGTATGTGTGGCAATATCGGCCGCGGCAGTTGCGTTTTTGATCGGGTTCGGACTCTCCAAGGTGGGAGCGGAAGGTGCGGCATTCAAGGCACTGTATGGTGCTGTGATGGCCGTGAGTGCTGCCGGCACCGTTGTGTGGTATGTTCTGGGCAAGAAAAAGATGGTGCGTGAAGTAACCGCTACTGCTCTCCGCAAGAGTGCCTCTTCAAGCGCCTCGACAAGATTTGCCTTCAGCCGCCTTTACGGCGCTCTGGTATGCTTCATCCTGGTGGCGGCATTCCTGCTTGTCAAGGGAGGGCAGCCCTTCGTGATGCCTGCATTCGTGGTGGCACTGCCGGTGGTCACACTGGTGCTCCACAAGGTTGTGAAGGTCCGCTTCTGGTACTGGCTCTGTCTTGTTGCTACTTTGTTATTTGCATTGAGTAACAGTGTGATATATGTTGTGAGTGCATCTGCAGCAAGTATAGCGCTGGCGGCAGCTTCAGCATCTGTATTCGCACTGCTTCTCGCTGCTCTGACAACCCTTTCAATCACTAAGGAGTAATGCTGACCGATCCGAAATACGACAATATCCGTCCCTATACCGAGGATGAGGCGAAGGAAGCCATGATGCGCCTTTGCCGCAGCAGGCTTCTTGGTGTGGCGGGCAACAGGTTCTATCCCGACAGGCCGGAAGGGTACCTGCAGGATATGGTCGCCCGCTCGGAGAATGTCTACGATTTCCAGAAAACAGTGATGGCGGACCTTGTGATGAGGATATTGAAGGGGACAAGCGATGGTTTGACATTCAGTGGATTGGAATATTTTAAGTCAAGCGGTGCTGAAGGTAGGGCAAACAATTTCCTGCTGCTCTCCACCCACCGCGACATTGTGCTGGATCCGGCCCTTATTGATACGGTGATGTGCCTTAACGGTCTGCCTTGCGTGGACATTGCGGCTGGTGACAATCTTCTTGCTAATGCAGAGATTGAGGATGCAATGCGTATCAACCGCATGGTCAAGGTGATACGTAGCAGCAACCCTCGTGAAGTGTACACAACTTCATGCGTTCTTTCCGAGTATATCAGGGGGCGTATCGCAGAGGGAGAGTCAATATGGCTTGCCCATCGTCAGGGACGTACCAAAGATGGCAACGATCGCACAGAGCAGGGTTTGATTAAAATGTTGGATATGAGTAGTAACGGCAACTTTACCGAAAGTATTACTCAACTTAGGATAATGCCTGTTGCCATATCATACGAATATGAAAGCTGCGGGGCGTTGAAGGCGCTGGAGCTCTATACCAAGGAAAAGGAAGGCGTTTATAACAAGAAGGAAGGCGAAGATGTCAACAGCATGGTCCAGGGCTTCCTGCAGCCGAAGGGGCATATACATATCGCTTTCGGCGAGCCTCTGACAGAGGAGGAGGTAGGAGCTGCAGCCGCAGAGAAGGGTAACAACAGGTACCGTGCACTTGCGCAGACAATAGACAGGCGTCTGTTCGACCTTTACAGGCTGTGGCCCACCAATTACATCGCCGCAGATATGCTTTCCGGTGATGGAAAATACCTGAAACAAGGTTGTTATACATCCTATGAAAGAGAAAGTTTTGAACAATATATAACAGGTTCAACCAAAGGGATGCCGGGTGAAGTGGCAGAGAGGCTGGTGAAGCTTTATGCCGCCCATCTGACCAACCCGGTACAATAAAAAGATTATTACAACTCATTATTTTATTAACAACAATTACTAACATGAAAAAATTAGT
>JAGHVP010000015.1 GCA_018064305.1 Candidatus Equibacterium intestinale
GGTAAGAATCTTGTTGTGCTCCTCACCGCGCCAGTATGCCCCGGCGATCGAAGAGAGCTAGATGGCCTTTATCATTGATGAGTCACGGAGATCGGGACCGCGGCAGAGGTCGGTGAAGTTGCCGTTTGTATAGAAGCTTATCGTTCCGTCTTCAAGGTTTGAGATGAGTTCGCATTTGTATGTCTCGCCCTTTGCAGAGAATCTTTCCATAGCTTCTGCCTTGGGAACGTCGATACGGGTGAATGTCTCTTTCTGGCGTGCCAGCTCGAGCATCTTGTTCTCGACCTTTGCGAGATCGGCCTCAGTGATGGTCTTCTCACCGAAGTCGATATCATAGTAGAAACCGTTGTCGATAGCGGGGCCGATACCGAATTTGATGCCGGGATAGAGAGCCTCGAGGGCTTCTGCCATAAGGTGGCTTGATGAGTGCCAGAATGTCTTCTTGGCCTCGATGTCATCCCATTTGTGAAGTTTGACCTGTGCGTCCGCATTGATCTTGCGGTCGAGGTCGTAGATTTCACCGTTTACGGTGGCCACGATAACGTCAGCTGCAAGCCGGGGGCTTATGCTCATTGCTATCTCATAGGCTGAGATACCCTGCTCGAACTCTTTGACATTACCGTCAGGAAAAGTGATCTTTATCATATTGTTTACAAATTATATTTCAAAATGGCGTAAAACGAACTGCAAATTTAAAATAAAAGTTTTTTAACACAAAGAGACAATGAGCCGTTCCAACAAGGAATTTCAATCCCGAATGTTTCCTTTATCTTTGTCTTGTCCAGGACCGAATATGCAGGCCGTCTGACTTTTGACGGATACTCTTCAGATGTGCATGGTTCCACGCTGCATGAATCATGACCGGCAAGTGATGCAATCTCCCGTGCGAATTCAAACCAGCTGCACTGCCCTTCATCTGTATAATGGTATATTCCGGCATGTGGATATGAATCTGACTGCAGACCACATCCTGCATAATCTTCCAGCACTGCCATGACCGCCGATGCCAGGTCGAGTGCATAGGTGGGTGTGCCTACCTGGTCGTCCACCACCTTCACCACAGGTTTCTCCGCGGTCAGGCGCAGCATGGTCTTCAGGAAGTTGCTGCCGAATTCACTGTATAGCCAGGCCGTGCGGATTATCACGCTGCGGCATCCTGTTTCTGCAATTGCTTCCTCGCCAAGCAGCTTGGTATGCCCGTACACACCCAGAGGAGCACCGGGCTGCTCTTCCCTGTAAGGTGTTCTGCCCTCATCAGCCCCGAATACATAATCTGTGGAGATATGCACAAGCAGCGCGCCTCTGTGCTTCGCGGCTGCGGCAAGGTTGTGCACAGCATTGCAGTTCAGACGCAAACAGAGTTCCTGGTCACTTTCTGCCTTCTCCACATTAGTGTAGGCCGCACAGTTTACAATACAGTCTGCCTCCACCCTGTCGGCCATCTGCCAGACAGCCGCAGGGTCGGTGATATCCAGCACCTCAACCCCTTCCTGATCGGATATGTCGGTAAAGAAGAACCTGTGGCTGCTTCCCGCAGCCAGAATCTGCATCTCGCGCCCCAGCTGCCCGAGCGCACCTGTCACAAGTATATTCATTATCTGAATGGTGTTTCAAACTCTCTGAAAAGCTTTGACTGCGAAGCGGTATCTTTTGCGGAAAGGAGCGCATCTGCGGCACTGAAGGGCCACTGCACTGCTATGTCAGGGTCATTCCAGGCCAGAGCATCCTCAGCCTCGGGGTGATAGAACGCATCACATTTATATTGGAATACAGCCACTTCGCTCAACACAGCAAAACCATGCGCGAAACCTTTGGGGATGAATAACTGCAGCTTGTTGTCAGCAGAAAGCTCTACTGCCTCATATTTCCCGTATGTAGGCGAACCGGCACGCAGGTCCACAGCAACATCAAGCACTGCTCCCTCAACCACTCTCACAAGTTTGCTCTGGGCAAAGGGAGGTTTCTGGAAATGAAGGCCGCGCACCACCCCGCGGCACGAGCGGGACTGGTTGTCCTGCACGAACCTTATGCCTGGGCACACTTTCTCTGCGAACTCACGTTCATTGAAAGATTCGTAGAAATATCCCCGGGCATCCTCAAATACACGGGGTCTGATTACTTTGAGCCCCTTAATCGATGTATCTGTCACTTCCATAGTAGTGGTCTTCCTTTACCTCTTCAATCACTTTGACAAGATACTGTCCATACTGGTTCTTCAACATCGGAGCCGCCACCTCACGGAGCTTCTCTTCTGATATCCAGCCCTTCCGGTATGCGACAGCCTCCGGGCAGCCGACCTTGACCCCCTGGCGTTTCTCGATCACCTCAACGAATGTCGACGCCTCTGCCAGAGAATCATGCGTTCCTGTATCGAGCCATGCGAACCCACGTCCGAACACCTTCACCTGAAGCCTGTCCTGTTCGAGATACCGCTGGTTGACAGCCGTTATCTCCAGCTCGCCACGGGCAGAAGGTTTTATCTCCGATGCTATCCTCACCACATCGTTCGGATAGAAATAAAGGCCCACCACAGCATAGTTGCTCTTCGGCACGGCAGGTTTCTCTTCAATCGACAGGCATCTGCCGTCACGGTCGAACTCAGCAACGCCGTAGCGCTCGGGGTCAGAGACCCAGTATCCGAAGACTGTGGCCTTGTTCTCTGAGTCAGCGGACCTTGCTGCTTCTTCAGCCATTCTGTGAAGCCCGTTCCCATGGAAGATGTTGTCTCCCAGCACAAGGCAGACCGAATCGTCACCGATGAACTCCCTGCCTATGATGAACGCCTGGGCAAGACCGTCGGGAGAAGGCTGCACCGCATACTCGAACTTCACGCCGAAGCCGCTTCCGTCACCGAGCAGACGGCGGAATGCAGGCATGTCGTCGGGAGTAGTGATGATCAGTATCTCACGTATTCCGGCATTCATGAGCACCGAAATCGGATAGTAGACCATCGGTTTGTCGAAGATGGGCAGGAGCTGTTTGCTAACCCCTTTTGTAATAGGGTAAAGACGGGTGCCGGAGCCTCCGGCGAGCACTATACCTTTCATATCTGCAGAGTTGATGATTTGCAAAGTTAGGAATAAATGTATATTATTTGTTTAAATAACACGAGAATATAAACC
>JAGHVP010000054.1 GCA_018064305.1 Candidatus Equibacterium intestinale
CAGGCTCAACTGCAGGTTGAACGGCAGGTTCCGGGGCTGGTTCCGGTGAAGGTTCATCCACAGGTTCTGCTGCTGGTTTAACGGCAGGTTCAGCCGCAGGTTCCGGTGCCGATTCAGGTTCCACTCCGTGGGTCTGCTCCGGCTTTACCTCCGGCCCCGGCTTTGCTTCCTGCTCAGGCTCCGATTTTGCTTCGGGTTCGGGCTCCGGATTGGGCTCCTGCTTTACTTCGGGCTTAGGTTCTGCTTTCTGCTCCATCTTCTGTTCTGCCGGTGCATTGGGGTTCACACCGCCCTTCCTGGGACCGAAGATAGTTTCCAGATCATCTGAGAAAATCACCTCTTTCTCAAGCAGTTTGGCAGCCAGTGTCTCGAATCCGGCACGGTTCTCATTGAGAACGCGTGTAGCGGTGGCGTAGGCTTCATCGATAATCTTCTTGACCTCGAGGTCTATCTCTTCAGCTTTCTTTTCGCTGTAAGGTTTTGCAAATGACATTTCGGAACGGCCGGTCGAATCATAATATGAAACATTGCCTACTATATCGCTCATACCGAAATATGTCACCATAGCATAAGCTTTCTTGGTAAGTTTCTCCAGGTCGTTAAGGGCCCCTGTAGAGACATCACCGTTAATCATCTCCTCTGCCACACGTCCTGCAATGGTAGCGGCGAGTTCATCCTGCATCTGCTCTTTTGTGGTGAGCTGCCTCTCTTCAGGAAGATACCAGGCTGCACCGAGGGCCTGTCCGCGCGGGATGATGGTAACCTTCAGCAGCGGATTTGCGTGAGGCAGCAGCCAGCTCACCGTGGCGTGGCCCGCCTCGTGATGGGCTATTGTATTCTTTTCTTCAGGAGAGATGATCTTGCTCTTGCGTTCGAGGCCTCCCACTATGCGGTCGACAGCATCAAGGAAGTCCTGCTTCTCTACCTGCTTCTTCCCGTGACGGGCAGCTATCAGGGCAGCCTCATTCACAACGTTCGCGATATCGGCACCCGAGAAGCCGGGAGTCTGCTTTGCAAGGAATTCAATGTCCACTTCGGGGCTGAGCTTTATGCCGCGCAGGTGAACCTTGAAGATATCGAGGCGTTCGGGCAGCTCGGGCAGCTCCACATGGATCTGGCGGTCGAAACGGCCTGCACGGAGGAGGGCGCTGTCAAGCACATCGGCACGGTTGGTTGCAGCAAGGACAATCACACCCGAATTGGTGCCGAAACCGTCCATCTCGGTAAGAAGCTGGTTGAGTGTGTTCTCTCGCTCGTCGTTAGATGAGAAGCCGATATTCTTGCTGCGGGCACGACCCACTGCATCAATCTCATCGATGAACACAATGCACGGAGCTTTCTCCTTGGCCTGGTGGAAGAGGTCGCGGACACGCGAAGCGCCCACACCCACAAACATCTCCACGAAATCAGAGCCCGACAGAGAGAAGAAAGGCACATTCGCCTCTCCGGCAACAGCTTTGGCAAGCAGAGTCTTTCCTGTGCCCGGAGGGCCTACGAGAAGCGCACCTTTGGGTATCTTTCCACCCAGCTCGGTATATTTCTTGGGGTTCTTCAGGAAATCGACAATCTCCATCACCTCGACCTTTGCCTCTTCAAGACCGGCCACATCCTTGAATGTGACCTTGTCTTTCTGGTCTTTCTCAAAAAGCTTTGCCTGCGACTTGCCCACATTGAAGATTCCGCCGCCACCGGCTCCACCTCCCATGCCCCGCATCGGGCGCATGAAAAGAGTGAAGAACAGCACCAGCATGAGCAGCAGCCATATCCAGTCGAATGCACGCGCCCAGTTGTTGTTATGTTCTTCCATCACCAGCTCGAAGCGGTCTTCGTAAGGCATCTCTGCAAGAAGGGCGTCGAACTCATGCTCGGCATCGAAACTGCCGGAAACAAGGAAATAGAAATAAGGCTTGTTCTTGAACTGGTCGCCAGCGGGGAATACATTCTTGTATTTGTCGGCGTACTCACTCTTGATGTATACTTCTCCGCGGTTGCTGTTGCGGATGAACACTATCTTCTCTACGGTTCCTGTCCTGATGATCTCGTCACGCACCTCGAACCACTCTTTCTTTACAGGGTCGGGCGCACCGCTGGTGGCCCACAGATAGCCGAGGCCTCCAAGCAGCAGTATATATACCAGCAATATCAGCGGTTTCGGTTTTCTGGGCTGAATGTTGCCGGCCAGTTTCTTTCTCTGCGTATTCTTCTTGTTATTGTTCGAATTCATTCCTCTTCCTTATTCCTGGTCCTCAAATACTTGTTTCGGTGCATCTGACCAAAGCTCTTCAAGACGGTAAAAGTCGCGGTATTCGGTCTTGAACACATGAACCACGATATCGCCGTAGTCGAGAATCACCCAGAAGGCGTTCTCCCTTCCCTGTGTGCGCAGAGGGTCGCGTCCGGCCTTGGTGTACATCATATCCGACACATTGTCGGCAATCGCAACGACCTGGGTCGTGCTGTCGGCATTGCATACAACGAACTGGTCGGTAATTGCCGTTCCAATCCCTGTAAGGTCCATTGCAACGACATTCTGAGCCTTCTTCTCCAACATCGCCTCTGCAATCACTTTCACTTCCTGTTTCTGTATTTCACTCATAATTGTAGAATATTTCAAAAAATGTATATATTAGCGTTCAAAGTTATGAAAATTAAATGGTATAACATAATCGAATCCACAAATTCGAAGCTTTCTTCACTAAAGAATTCCTGCCCCGACAAACAGGTCGTTGCAGCCTATGAGCAGAGTGCCGGCAAGGGACAGCGGGGCAATGTGTGGGAAAGCGAACCGCGGAAGAACCTGACCTTCTCCATACTGTTCTATCCCACAGGCATACAGGCAAAAGACCAGTTCCTGATCTCCCAGGCCGTGGCAGTTGGAATCTGCAGCTATATCCGCGGAAAAGGGATTGAATCAGAGATCAAATGGCCCAACGACATATATGTCGGAGGGAAGAAGATCTGTGGAATCCTAATAGAAAACGCCATCGAAGGCCCCATGCTGAAAAGCTCAATTGCAGGCATCGGCATCAACATAAACCAGAAGGTGTTTCCCGGCTACCTGCCGAACCCCACCTCACTGGTTCTCCTTTCCGACAGGACGTTCCGCATAGAAGACGAGCTGGAAGAACTGCTGGGTTATATCTTCGAAGAATATGACAGCATCGGTTCCCAGACGGTGGAAAAATATCTGGACAGGCTGTATCTCAAAGACATACACCACATCTACACCGACACTGCCACAGGCAAGCGGTTTGACGGATGCATCCGCACAGTCACCCCCGAGGGATGCCTGGTAGTTGAATGTGAAAACGGAGAGGAAAGAACCTTTGCCTTCAAGGAGATAGCCTACTAGGCGTTGGCCATGAACGCTATCGTCGCCTTGGGGTCCTCAGAGCCGAACACTGCACTTCCTGCAACAAAGGCATCCACTCCTGCCTCGGCCAGCATTGCAATATTGTCGCGGCACACGCCACCGTCAATCTCGATGAGGCAGCCGGGGTTGACCTTCTCGATCACCGCCTTCAGCTTCTTCACCTTCTCAACAGACTGAGGAATGAACGACTGTCCTCCGAAACCGGGGTTCACCGACATGATCAGCACGAAATCCAGTTCAGGGAGTATATCTTCAAGAAGCATCACATTTGTGTGCGGGTTCACAGCCACACCTGCCTTCATTCCGCATGCATGGATATTCTGCACTGTGCGGTGAAGATGGGGACATGCCTCATAATGCACGCTCAGGTACTCCACACCGAGCTTTGCGAACTGAGGAATATATTTGTCGGGCTCCACAATCATCAGATGGGCATCCATGGTCTTCTTTGTGAGTGCGGCCATCCTCTTCACCACAGGGAATCCGAATGAGATGTTAGGGACGAAGACACCGTCCATGATGTCCAGATGAATCCATTCACAGTCAGAGCTGTTGATCATTTCAAAGTCTTTCTCCAGATTGCCGAAATCTGCCGAAAGCATGGAGGGAGCGATTATGTTTTTCATATCGAATTGTATAATATTCTGTTAATTATCCCAGTAGCTTGAAGACTTGTCATACTTGAGCAGGTCTGCAAGTGCGCTTGCCTTTGCCTGGATGCGGAAGCTCCAGCTCGACCATTTTCCTGAAGGAACCCACGACACGGCAATGTTGAAGCAGTGCAGGTCATACCCCGCTGTGAGCTGGGATGTGGTCATCTTGAGCTGCGTGAGGTCGAAACCGGTGTTCATGGTGAAGTTCAGGGCCTTGGTGAGTTTCAGCTGGCCGCTGAGGCTGGTGGTGCTGGTTATCTTGTTCACTTTCTGCAAAGTGTTGTTGGCATTGCTGTACGACGACGAATATGAAAAGTTCAGGCTGACGTTCAGGCTCCACGGAGTCTCCGGGTTCAGGTAGTAGAGCCAGCCTCCAGGAATGTATTCTCCAGTTACAGGATGGTAATAGACCCTGTAGTACTCTGTCTCGCCGTGGTCACTTGACGAGGGCTCAGCATCGTTGCGGCCGTCGTTGCCGTCGATCGTACCTTTTCCGCTGAACGAATATGAAGTGGATGCCGAGGCATTTGTGATTCTTCCGAGCTTGCCTTTGCTCACAAGCATGAAGGTGTTGCACCTCTGCCCCTTCGAGTTGACATCATACGGGTCGATTGACATATTTCCGTTGATACCGACTTTCTGGAACACTGTTGTACTTCCGGAGATTGAGATTGCCGCCATCTTGAGCGAGTCTGCCAGGAAGTTGTACGAACTGCTGATGCTGAGCTGGTCTATCAGCTTCACTTTCTTTGTGCCCACACCGGTGGTGTCCTTCAAATCCTTTACCTTGGCTTCCAGGTTGTTACCGAACGAGAAGCTCATGGAACCTGTCTTACCTTTGCCGGGAGGCGAGTTAAGCTGCCCCGCATAGATGTTGTAGTCTTTTGTCACTTCCTTCCCCTTGCTGTCTACGTATGTCATGGTTCTCCAACCGTTGGCATATGTTCCAAGTTCGGGCTTGTACGACAGGCTGAACGACGGGGTTATCATGTGTCTGATGGCCTGCAGCTTGCCGCGCGGATTGAACTGGAACAGTCCGTAGATTCGGGTACTCATGGAGATTGACGCCGAATAGTTCTGCGTAATGCCGATAGTGCTGAACTGCTTCGACATTTCGGTTACAACCTTGTCTGTTCCAGCATCATACATCTGGCTCTGCTCTCTGAAGAACATGTTGGCTCCGTACGAGACGCTGGGCGAGAAGTTGAAATATTTCAGCAGTGTGAAGGCAGGCAGACCGATTGCGAAGTTGTGGTTCATACCGTTGTTGAACTTGTCGGTGAAACCGGGCTGCATGAACTCTCTTGCCTTGAAGTTGATCTTGTTCTGGAAAGATGTGTTGTAGCTGAGCGAGATCTGCTCGTAGAAGCGTTCCTTGCCCACCCTGCTCTTCCTCTTGAAGGGATAGAAGCGGTTTACGCTGAATGTAAGGTTAGGAAGCGTGAACACATACGAACTGTCTTTGGTGTTCTGGCTGTGCAGCATATTAAGCGAGAGGCTTCCGAACGAGAATGTCTTTGAATAAGAAATTGAAGACGATGTCTGGCTCTGCAGGGCCTCCTGGACACTCTGGGAGTTGTACCTGCTGTTCGAAGGGCTCGAGAAGTTGACCGAAGCCTTGAACGATGTTCCGGGGCGCGCCTTAGGGTCCTGGGAATGAGACCACTTGATACCGAAGTTCTTCGACTCGAAATAGCTCGAGGTACCTTTCTCACCGGTGATGTCCACTGAATACGTCATATTCAGCTGACCGTTGTATGCATATCTCTTCTTGTAGCGGGATGTCACCTCTGCGGCCCATGATCCATAGCTGTATATGTCTCCGCTGAACGCAATGTCGAAATGGTCGTTGAGCACAAAATAATAACCGAGGTCACGCATATACAGGCCTCGCGCGTTCTCTTCACCGTACGATGGCATCATGATACCGCTGGCACGGTCGGGCATGCTGGGCACGAACCCGAAAGGCAGCGCCAGAGGAAGCGGCACATCCTCCACCACAAGGTAGGCCGGGCCGAACACGGTCTTGTTCGTGGGTTTGGTAATGATCTTCGCCGCAGTCATCTGCAGGTAATAGTGCGGATGCTCTGCATCGCATACGGTATATTTTCCCTTTGCTATGTTCACGCTCTGGTCTTCCAGCATCTTCAGGTTCTCTCCCCTCAATTCGCCGTCGTCCTGGTTGGTGACCATATTCTTGATCTTGGCCTTCTTTGTATCAAAGCTGTAGTATATCTCTTCCATGGTATACTTCGTACCATGGTCGGTAAGTTCCGGCTGCCCCACCCATTTGTTGTTGTAATCCTTTGTTCCGCGGGCGTATACGATATTGTGGTCGAGGTCGTAGGCCATGTAGTCGGCCTTGATTTCCACGTTGCCGTACTTGACCGAGACGTCACCATAATAATATATGACCTTGCGGCCGTCTGAGAAGTCTTCGATGACCGAGTCACGGGCAGAAGAGAAGGCAGGCCTGTCTATCATGCTCTTAGGCGCGAGGACCAGGGCGTTGCCGGTCGAATCTGTTTCCGGGTTCACTGCAAGCGAGTCGGGGATGGCTGCCAGACTGTCGGGTACCGGCAACTCGTCAAGGACACCTGCAACTGAATCAGCCGCAGCCGACAGCTCCGGAACATCCTGGGCTGAGGCGGCAGGTGAAACGCACAGAATCACAAGAAGCAGCAATATATATTTTAATCGGTGCACAGGTGGCCTTTATTCAAATTTATTGTCTATCTTTGCAAAAACGCAAAATTAAAAAATTTTCACAACTTATATGCCGTTTTCTGTTGCCAGAAGAGTTTTTGTTGCCATTACGGCTTTATTTCTCGCATTTTGCACCGCAACTGCGCAGAACCTCGACTGTGTTGTGATAGACGCGGGGCACGGCGGGCACGATTCCGGCGCCATATCGGCAGACGGCAGGCTCAAGGAGAAGAATGTGGTTCTTGACATAGCTCTCCGCCTTGGCAGGAAGATAGAGGAAGAGTTTGACGACGTCAAAGTCATCTACACCCGCGACAAGGATGTCTTCGTTCCTCTCGAGCAGAGGTCGGACATTGCGAACAAGAAGCACGCAGACCTGTTCATATCCATCCACTGCAACTCGGTCCCCAAAGGGAAGGCAGCCCCTTCGGGATGTGAAACCTTCGTAATGGGAATGCACAAGAACGAGGCGAACATGGAAGTGTGCAAGACAGAGAACTCGGTGATTCTGCTTGAAGAGGACTACAGCACCAAATATCAGGGATACGACCCGAACGACACGGAAAGCTTCATATTCTTCAACCTGATGCAGAATGCCTACTTCGAGCAGAGCCTGATAATGGCCGATCTGTGCCAGCAGGAGCTGCACAAGGGGCCGATTGCAGGCAACAGGGGCATCAAGCAGGGCGGTCTTCTGGTACTGTGGCGCACAACTATGCCGTCGGTACTGGTGGAGCTCGGATTCATAACAAATTCCGGAGACCGGTCCGTCCTGGCATCTGAAGCGAAGAGAGATGCTCTTGCCACTGACCTTTTCAACGCTTTTGCAAGATTCAAGGAACAGTACGACATAGAACCCGGGGAAGACAAGCAGGAAGATTCTGTAGGAGTCACTGCAGACAAACCCGAAGAGGCAGAGCCGGCGGCAGTGGAAAAAGCTGACACACCGGAAGGATATTTCACCATACAGGTGTTCGCCGGATCTAAGAAACTGGCTCCCGGATCAAGCGAATTCAAAGAAGAGAAGGACACTGGATGCCACCTGGTGGGCAACACATATAAATACACTGTCGGAAGGTTCGGTTCAAGGGCTGAAGCCGACTCGTACAGGGCAGGAATAAGTGCAAAATTCCCCGGTTGTTTCGTCATCCATTCGTCTGCTTACAAAGACTGAAAATGTTAGATTTCCATTTGATTTTTTAATATTGACATTATCAACTACTTAAGTGTCACCGCATTTTGTAAATCACTGACGCACAGCAAGATAACACAATAGAAAAAATTTAAATTGAATATCAGACACTTATAATTTCTTTGATATTTGCAATAGCAAATCAATTTTTTATTAATCTTTTTTTTCACATACTTTGTTATCGGAATCAACGATGACTAAGCGGAATTACATAATGGTTTGGGACGAATGTCTGTCTATCATAAAAGACAACATTCCCGAGGACGGCTACAAGACCTGGTTTGCCCCTATCAAGGCAATCAGCCTTGTCGGATCCACCCTCACACTACAGGTTCCCTCCCACTATGTGATCGAGCATATCGAGAGACATTACTGCGACCTTCTCCGTAAAGTCTTCACCCGTGTCATCGGCAACGACTTCCATATTACATATAATGTCCGCATCGTTGGAGATGCCTATATGCGCACTCCCGAAAAAGGACGTGAGACACCTCTGAACCGGCCTGTCACCCTGTCTGCAGGAGGACAGAAATACAACGGCAGCGCATACGCCGTTCCTGGCATCCAGAAAGTCCGCATCAACTCGCACCTCAACCCCAACTACGATTTCGAAAACTTTGTGGTTGGAGAATGCAACCGTCTCGGGTGCTCGGCCGGAATGAGCATTGCGGAGAATCCCGGCAAGAGTGCATTCAACCCCCTGTTCATATATGGTGGTCCCGGTCTCGGCAAGACTAATCTGGCCCAGGCCATAGGTATCGCAACTAAAGACAGATACCCTGACAAGACCGTCGTCTATGTCAATGCAAGCACTTTCATTGCCCAGTATATGGACACCGTAGGTGTGAACAACAAGCTTACCGACTTCCTCCGCTCATACCAGTCAGTCGACCTGCTTATTATAGATGACGTTCATGAGTTCGCAGAGAAGAAAGGTTCTCAGAACGCGCTGTTCAATATATTCAACTATCTGCACCAAAGCCAGAAACAGCTCATCCTCACATCAGACAAGCCGCCCGTAGAGCTGGCAGGTCTTGACCAGAGGCTGCTGAGCCGCTTCAAGTGGGGCCTTTCTGTCGAGCTCAAGATGCCCGACTACGAAACAAAGCTGGCCATTCTCAAGGCGAAATGCTTCCGTGAGGGAATCGACATCCCCAAGGGAATCCTGGAATACATAGCTGAAAACGTGAAGGGCAACATCCGCGAACTTGAGGGAGCCATCATCACCCTGATCGCCCAGGCCACCTTCGTCAAGAAGGAGATTACCATGGAGCTTGCCCGCGAGCTTATCGAAAAGATAGTCCAGACCCCTCAGGAAGAGATTACTGTAAGCAAGATCCAGCAGGTAGTGAGCGATTACTTCAAGATCTCGCCCGAGCAGATATCAAGCAAGAGCCGCAAGCGCGAAGTGGTGCAGGCACGCCAGATTGCAATGTACCTGAGCCGCACAATGACCAGCACATCACTGTCCTACATCGGAAGCCAGATAGGCGGCCGCGACCACGCCACCGTGCTCCACTCATTCAATACGGTCAACGACCTGATTGACACCGACCGTACATTCAAGCGCTATATCACAGACTTGAAGCGCATCCTCAGCGAATAACAAACACATTATAATATCTTACACCATGAACGACGAAAAAGTACTTTCATTTTTTCGTGAGATTCTCTGTATTCCGCGCGAATCAGGGCACGAAGAGAAAATTGTTGAATATCTGATGGAATTCGGCCGTAAGCGCGGCCTTGACACAAAACGTGACGAGGTTGGAAACGTGCTTATCACCAAAGAAGCTGCAGAAGGGTGCGAGAACTGGCCTGTAGTTGTGCTTCAGAGCCACTCCGACATGGTTTGTGAAAAGAACAGCGATGTCGAGCACGATTTCACAAAAGACCCTATCAAATATGAGATAAAAGACGGCTGGATGATTGCCCCCGGCACCACACTCGGAGCCGACTGCGGAATAGGCATTGCCGCAGAGCTGGCCATTCTCGACAGCCAGGATCTCAAGCTGGGCAAGATCGAGGCGCTCTTCACAGTAAGTGAAGAAACCGGTCTGGACGGTGCAAATGCCATCTCGAGTGATTTCTTCACAGGCAAGATCCTCATCAACCTTGACTCTGAAGACGAAGGTCAGCTCTTCGTAGGATGCGCCGGCGGCCTGGACACCACCGCAGTGTTCAACTACACCCCCTGCCCCATGCCGGAAGACTATATCTGCACCAGATTCTCGGTTTCAGGATGCATCGGCGGCCACAGCGGCGACGACATAAACAAAGGCCGCGCAAACGCAGTGCAGCAGCTCGCTCGCTTCCTTTATGAAGTGATGCCGCTCGACATAGAGCTGTGTCAGATCGACGGCGGCAACAAGCGCAATGCCATCGCCCGTGAAGCCTGGGCCACAGTAGCTTTCCCTGAAGACTGCGAAGATGACATAATCGCTGCTTTCAACCGCTTCAGCGAAGAGGTAAAAGCCGAATATTCAGTAACCGACCCCGGTATCGAATTCACAGCAGAGCCTGTGACATTCAAGGATGACATAATCGACACAGCCAGTGCATACTGCCTGATAGCTGCAATGGCGGCAGCGCCCCACGGCGTCCTTGCAATGAGCGCCGACATCGAAGGTCTGGTTGAAACATCTTCCAACCTGGCATCTGTCAAGATGATAGGTGACAACAAGATCCGCGTGGGAAGCAGCCAGCGCAGCGCCATCAACAGCGCCCGCCACTTTGCTGCAGCACGTTTCGAAGCATGCTTCGCACTTGCCGGAGCACAGGTGACTCACGAGTCGGAATATCCGGGATGGAAACCCAGGATGGACTCCCCCATCCTCAAGACCACCGTCGACGCGTACAAACGTCTCTTCGGCTGCGACCCTATCGTACGCGCGATCCACGCCGGCCTCGAATGCGGTCTGTTCCAGGGCAAGTATCCCGACCTTGACATGATTTCATTCGGCCCTACTATCGTGGGCGTACATGCTCCCGGCGAACGCCTCGACCTGGAGTCCCTCAAGAAATTCTGCGCACTGCTTGAAGAAGTGCTCAAGAACGTAGCCTAGTACGGCACACGTCACACATGCCGCACGCCATGCTCTCTTTCTGACCGAAATATTCCAGAAGAAGCTGGCTGCGGCATTTGTCTTCTCTTGTGACATACTCTATCATTGCATCCTGACGTGCCTTGTCGCGCTGGAGGCGCGATTCATAATCTGACTTTGACAGATATAGATTGTCTGGATAAAGCCGTTCTCCCTTAAGGTAGAGGATGGGCGAATGCAGCTTGGGGATGTAATGCACAACTCCGCGGGCGCCCAGCATCTTGAGCTTCTGCTCCACAGCAACCACTGAATATCCGCCAACCTTTGCTATCCGTTCTTCGTCTATTGTGACATATCCCCCGAAAAGGCCTTCATACATACGCATGAGCGTCTTCACGAAGTTGTCCATCTCCTCAGAGCCGAGCTGCATACCGTAAAGGCTGTCGCGCGACACTGCGACAGACAGTTTCGACTGAATCTCAAGCTCTTCCGTAAGGGTCCAGTATCCCGCTGTCTCGATATATTTTATGGCATAGAAGGCCTGCGATGCGTTCAGCCTGTAAGTCTTTGCAAACTCGTTCAGGTCGAACTTATATCCCTTTCCGCCTCCCGTCTCGTATGGCACCTTCAGGAATGAATGCACTTTCTGGTATATATCCTTGATATATGGTATGCCTGAATAGGATGTGGAAAGTATCTGCCTGAACCTTTTGATATCGGTTGAGTTCCACAACAGGACGGCATAGGACAGCCCGCCGTCACGCCCTGCACGACCTGCTTCCTGAAAATATGCCTCTGGTGACTGCGGGACATCATAGTGGCACACAAAGCGCACGTCACCTTTGTCGATTCCCATTCCGAAGGCATTTGTCGAGACTATGATCCTTTTTTCACCTTTTTTCCAGGAGTTCTGCACCGCACTCCTGACATTGTTGCCCATACCAGCGTGGTACGCCGTGGCATCCACGCCCTGGCTTACCAGGAAGGCAGCCACATCTTCAGCAGTCCTTCTTTTTGCCACATACACAATTCCACTGCCCTGCACACCGTTGCACACCTTGAGCAGCTGTCCCAGCTTGTTTTCGCACCCGCGCACAGTGTAGCAGAGATTCGGCCTTTCGAATCCGCTCACCAGCATGTTCGGTTTCTCAAAGTCGAGGCAGCGCATAATATCCTGCGCCACATCAGGCGTTGCTGTGGCCGTCAGCGCTATTACAGGAGGCTTCCTGCCGTTGAAAGCAGTACCGGAGATCTTGGAGCGCACCTCGCTTATCCTGCGATAGTCGGGGCGGAAGTCGTAGCCCCACTGCGAGATGCAGTGCGCCTCATCCACCACAAGGTAATTTACATTCATCTTTGCAACACGCGCAAGGAACAGGCCGCTGCCAAGGCGTTCCGGCGACACATAAAGGAACTTGTACCGGCCGTATGCCGCATTGTCAAGGGTGATGTCGATCTCGCGGTGGCTCATCCCGCTGCACACAAGCAGAGAAGGTATGCCGCGCTTCTTAAGATTCTCGACCTGGTCTTTCATCAGGGCGATGAGAGGAGACACAACGATGCAGATTCCCTCCTTCATCATTGCAGGGACCTGGAAGCAGATTGACTTTCCGCCTCCTGTGGGGAGGATGGCCAGTACATCCCTTCCTTCCAGCGCCTCTGTTATAATCTCCTCCTGTTTCGGGCGGAAACTGTCATACCCCCAATATTTCTTCAGTGTCTCTTTCATATATACAAATATAATAAAAGAGCGCTCCTTTCTGCAAGAAGCGCCCCTTTATATTTGATAAAATCAAGTCTAGAGCTGAGGACCTGCCGCAACAAGTGCCTTGCCTGCCTCATTGCCTTCGTATTTTGCGAAGTTCTTCACGAAGCGGCCTGCGAGGTCTTTTGCCTTCTCTTCCCAAACACCGTCCTGTGCGTATGTGTCGCGGGGATCAAGGATGCGGCGCTCAACACCGGGGAGCTCTACGGGAACCTCGAAGTTGAAGTAAGGGATGTGCTTGGTCTCAACATTGTTGATAGAACCGTTGAGGATTGCGTCGATGATACCGCGTGTATCACGGATAGAGATACGCTTGCCTGAGCCGTTCCAGCCTGTGTTGACAAGGTATGCCTTTGCACCGCTTGCTTCCATTCTCTTCACAAGCTCCTCTGCATATTTGGTAGGATGCAGTTCGAGGAATGCCTGGCCGAAGCATGCTGAGAATGTGGGAGTGGGTTCTGTGATGCCGCGCTCTGTTCCTGCAAGCTTAGCAGTGAAACCGCTGAGGAAATAATATTTGGTCTGCTCTGGAGTCAGGATTGAAACGGGAGGAAGCACACCGAATGCATCTGCTGAAAGGAAGATTACATCCTTTGCTGCGGGACCGTGTGAGATAGGTTTCACGATCTTCTCGATGTGGTTGATAGGATAGCTTACGCGGGTATTCTCTGTAACTGACTTGTCTGCGAAGTCGATCTTGCCGTCTTTGTCAACTGTAACGTTCTCGAGAAGTGCGTTGCGCTTGATTGCGTTGTAGATGTCGGGCTCGCTCTCTTTGTCGAGGTTGATGACCTTTGCATAGCAGCCGCCTTCGAAGTTGAAGACGCCGTTGTCATCCCAGCCGTGCTCGTCGTCACCGATGAGGAGACGCTTGGGGTCGGTTGAAAGAGTGGTCTTGCCTGTGCCTGAAAGACCGAAGAAGATGGCTGTGTTCTTGCCGTCCATATCGGTATTTGCAGAGCAGTGCATTGCAGCGATACCCTTGAGGGGAAGGTAGAAGTTCATCATAGAGAACATACCCTTCTTCATTTCACCGCCGTACCATGTATTGAGGATTACCTGCTCGCGTGACTTTGTGTTGAAAGCGACGCAGGTCTCTGAGTTGAGGCCGAGCTCCTTGTAGTTTTCAACCTTTGCCTTTGAAGCTGTGTATACCACGAAATCGGGAACGAAGTTCTCTTTCTCTGCCGCAGTGGGTTTGATGAACATATTTGATACGAAATGTGCCTGCCATGCAACTTCCATGATGAAGCGCACTGCCATACGTGTATCATCGTTTGCACCGCAGAATGCGTCTACAACATAAAGGTCCTTGCCTGAAAGCTCCTTGACAGCGAGATCCTTGACCTGTGCCCATACAGACTCGGTCATGGGGTGGTTGTCGTTCTTGTATTCAGGAGTTGTCCACCATACCTTGTCGTGAGAGAAATCATCGTCAACGATGTATTTGTCTTTAGGTGAACGGCCGGTGTAGATACCTGTCATTACATTGACAGCACCGAGCTCTGTGATGGTACCTTTGTCATAACCCTCGAGTGCAGGGTTCATTTCCGCTTCGAACAACTCTTCATAGCTGGGGTTGTAGACTACTTTTCCGGCATTCTGGATACCGTACTTGCTTAAATCGATTTTTGCCATTGTATAGTTATAAAAAATTTAACACCTAGTCGGGACGTTGCAAAAATAACTAATTTATTAAAACAGCGCTCCTTTTCAGGGCAAATTTTTTATACAATTTTCAAGCCTTTACCTGAGCTATGGCAGCGGCTGTTCCAAGATCCTTGAGTTCAAGTCCGGGACACTCCGCACAATCGATATAGTAATCTTTACAAAGGTCTAGATATAAGTCAATTACAGAGAATTCTTCAGGATAGTCATCCAATAGGTCGAATATCTTTCCAGATATGACATGGATACCCGAGAATGCCACCTTGCGACATTTTGTCACATCGAGGTTGTCATAAGGAGTCCTGACCTCCCCTGTCTTGACATTCGTCCATCCCACAAGCCTGCCAGCACCGTCGCAGAGAAGATACCTGGATGTCTCCCTGACACTGACCGCAAGCGTTGCCAGCGCACCGTTTGAAGACGCCCTGCCGGTAAGCCAGCCGATGTCCAGGTTGGACATGATATCCACATTGTGCACCAGGAACATCTCCTCTCCCGAGAGATACGGCGCAGCATGGCGGATTGCACCGCCCGTATTGCGGAGAAGGTCCGACTCGTCGGAGATCTCGATATTGAACCCGAAATTGTCATGGTCGGCCAGAAAATCCACAATCTTCTGTGCAAAATGATGGACATTCACCACGAAATCAGATATTCCCGCCTGTGACAGCGTGTCGAGCGTGCGTTCGAGCATAGTCCTGCCGCACACCTCAACCAGAGCCTTGGGGCGGTCGTCGGTAAGGGGGCGGAGCCTGGTGCCGAGCCCTGCAGCAAGTATCAGCGCTTTCATTTGAGTTTCTGTTCTATATTGAGGTTGGTATGGCGGACTATCACATCCACGTCATATTTTGCAGCCACGTGCTCTGCAAGATGCTGTGCCGAATATGCGCTGCGGTGCTGCCCGCCGGTGCATCCGAAAGAAACCATCAGATGGGTGAAGCCACGTTCCAGGTACTTTTCTATCTGAGGGTCGACCAAAGCATAGACCTTGTCCAGGAACCTCACTATCCCACCGTCTTTTTCAAGGAACTCTATCACGTTGGCATCAAGCCCATTGTATGCTTTGTAAGGTGCATATCTGCCCGGATTCTCAAGCGCCCTGCAGTCAAACACAAATCCGCCTCCGTTGCCGCTCTTGTCCTCGGGAATGCCCTTGCGGTATGAGAAGCTTGTAACTTCGACCGTAAGCCGGCCGTTGTCGTCGGGCTGCTGCGCCTTCTCCGGCACACTGCCGGCCAGCTGTGTCATAATCTTTTCAAGGTAAGGATATCTTGAAACAGCTCCAGCCCCGACAAGCTCCTTCACATTCTTCAATGCAGGCGGAATGCTCTCGATGAAATGAGATTTCTTCTCTATATAGCCTCTGAAACCGTATGCTCCAAGCACCTGAAGCGTCCTGAACAGAGAGAAAATCATGAGGTTCTCACGGAACTCAGCCTCTTCCACCTCCATATATTCCGAAGCGGCAGCCATATATGCCCCTGTCAGTTCCTCCTTGAGGTCAGACGGATAGCGGGCCGAAGCCTGCCAGATGAAAGATGCCAGGTCGTAATACACAGGGCCGCGCCGCCCTCCCTGGAAATCGATGAAATACGTGCTGCCGTCTACAAGCATCACGTTGCGTGCCTGGAAGTCGCGGTACATGAAAGCCATGGGGCCGCGGCTCTGCAGGTCTTCGGTCAGACGGTCGAAATCGTCCTGAAGCAGAATCTCGTTGAAAGGGACTCCAGAAAGCTTGAGATAGCAGTATTTGAAATAATTGAGGTCGAAATTGATGGTGCGGGCATCGAAAGTGCTCTGCGGATAGCACACTTCATAGTCAAGGCCGCGCCCTCCCACAAACTGCAGTGCAGGCAGCAGAGATACTGTCTTCACAAGCAGATTCCTTTCATCAGAGCTGTATTCACCGGACCTGCGTCCCCGGGCAACGGCATCGAAGAGAGAAAACGAACCGAGGTCACGCTGCAGGTAGCAGTCCAGGTCATCACTTACCGCCAGCACCTCGGGTACAGGAAGCCCTTTCCTGCAGAACTCCTGTGAAATTGTCACAAAGGCTCTGTTCTCGGCCGGATCCTCACCTGTTGTGCCGATAACAGACTCACCGCCAGGAGAAACAAGCCTGAAATACTGCCTGTTGCTGCCGGAAGCCGGAATTTTTTCTACCGAAGCCGGTTCGAAACCGAAGTGATTCCTGTATAATGCTCTGATTCTTTCCATAATCTATGCAACCCTCATTGTCTTGTCGGGGCTCACCTTTGCCACAAATCTTGATGTGAGCATCAGAATCAGCATGATAAGCAGCAGCGACATCACATCCGCCGCGAGTATATACCAGATATTGAAACTGATGGGCACGTGGTCCACGAAATAGTTCACCGGGTCGAGCTTAAGCAGATGGGTCAATTTCTGCACTGCACACAGCGCAAGTGCGGCCACATTCCCTATCAGCAGTCCTTTGGCCACAATATCAAGCGCAATGTAGCGGAACACCCTGCTCACACCTGATGTGGTCATTCCGATAGATTTGAGAAGCCCTATCGAAGAAATGTTCTCAAAAAGGATGATAAGGAGTGAGGAGATCATATTGAAGCCGGCCACCACTATCATCAGCAGCAGTATGGCCACAACATTGAAATCCAGAAGCTTCAACCAGTCGAAGAGATTGGGGAAGAGCTGCTTGACGCTGGTTGCGAAAAGCGAGGGGTCCTCTTCTGTCGACTGCTCGTATATTATTCCATCAACCGCATTGAAGGCGCGGTCGATATCGGCGCCGGGTTTCAGGATCACCTCCACGGCAGAGACCTCGTCCTTCTCCCAGTCGTTCAACCGCTGCACCTGGCGGATATCGCACACCACCATCGCGTTGTCGAGGTCCTCTATCTGGGCGTCGAAAGTACCGGCGATACGGAACTTGCGCAGACGTACGTCGTCGCCGATGAAGTATGCAGTGATGTCATCACCTGCCTCACACCCCATCTGCACTGCCAGGCGGCGTGCCACCAGCACATCGGATGATATCTTTCCTGTGAACGAAGGTATCTCACCTGACGACAGGTTCTTCTCGAAGAATGAGAAGTTATAGAGCGAGTCTACACCTTTGAAATAAGAGCCGAAGATATTGTCAGATGTCTTGATGAGGCCCGAACGGTATGCCACGCGCTGTGTATGGTCAACTGAATTGAGCGCCTCTATTGAAGGGATGAAGGATATCGAATCGGTAAAAGGATACTGCTCGTTCATTGGAGTCTGCCCGGGAGCCACTAGCGAGATTTCTCCCATGAAGCCCGAAGCCTTGGTGCGTATCTCCCTGCGGAAGCCCATCACCACCGTAATTGCCACGATTATGACGAATATGCTGACAGCCACCGACACCAGCCCTATGGTGGCGCTTACAGAACTCATTCTGGAACCGCTCTTCTTTGACGGGAGACCGCTGCGGATCTTGTCTGCTATGAACTTGTGGACATTCATTTCTTCAGTATATCCCTATAATCTTCATAACGTGCAAGGATGTCCCTCACATAAGCTGTGGTGGTGGCACCGATGAACGAATCGTTGGTTGCGAATGTCGAAACCACCTCCTCCCAGTCGTTGGGGTTCATACCTTCGCTCAGGGCATGGTCGCGGCACTGTTCGATGCGGCCGTCTCCGGCATTGTAGGAAGCAAGTGCGAACTTTATGACATTAAGCGAGTCCAGTCCCTCCTGCTGGTATTTGTTTACAAGATGGCGCAGGTAGTACGTACCCGCCTTGATATTCTCTGAAGGGTCGAAAAGGTCTTCGACACCATACTTTGCAGCGGTGGTGGGGCTCACCTGCATCAGGCCTTTCGCCTCTTTGTATTCCGCTCCGATATAGCACTGGCTCTCCTGATATATCAGGGATGCAAGCAGCAGCCAGTCTATCCCGGTCTTGACTCCGTAGTCCTTGATGATGTCATCGAAGGGCGATATGCTGCCGTTGGACATTGCGAAGTGCTGCCCGCCGTATGTCCTGAAATATTTTGCGACGCTGCGGTGGTAAAGCCTGCTACCCATGAAGTCATCGAGCCAGAAGTTGACATGGTACATCAGCAGCCGCTCGTTGCGTGAAGTAAGCCAGAAGATATTGTTCCTGATATGCCTTGACATATAGAAATCCACATTGTTCGTGTCAAGCGTATCTTTGGGATATGCCATGACCAGCAGGTCTATCC
>JAGHVP010000039.1 GCA_018064305.1 Candidatus Equibacterium intestinale
GTCCCACAGGCAGCACGCGCTGCCGGTACCTATTATGCAGGCTATGCCGGGCTCGTCACCGAAAAGGGCTATGCATGCGCCTTTAACATCCGAAGAAGCAGCCAGTTCTGCACCGGGGAAGAACTGTGCAAGGCACCCTGCGAACATCTCCTCCACCTCGTGTCCTGTCACGCCCGCACCGTAGAACCAGATCTTTTCAATCTTCCGGTCCACAGCCGGTGCCACTTCCTCTTTAAGAATGATATTGACCTGTTCCTCATCCATAAGGGCCAGGTTTATTCCTTTCGATGCAAAGGCCGCAGCCTCGCGTCCTCCGTCGATCAGGCGCCAGTCTGTCTTCGTGGCGCCGCTGTCTGCTATCAGATATGCCATACCGTTACAGTTCTTTCTGTGCCACGAGGTCTTCGCGTACACCATGTTTCTTCCAGTTGATATAACCGAGCACCGCCATCACAACGTATGCGGCGAAGAGCACCGAGGTGGGATACATCCCGCATTTGAAATAGAACACCACCGACACCACGTCGGCCACGAACCACATGATCCATGACACCATGTACTGCCGGCCTGTATAGAATGTTGCGAGCATTGTGTTTGTAGCGAGTGCGGCGTCCATCCAGGGATGTGCATCATGTGAGATTCTCAGCACATACTGCAGTACGAAGAACACAGCCAGGGAGAGTGCTATGGAGATAACTCCGACTTTCTTGTCGAACTTGCGGTACACCACACGGCTGTCGCCACCGGCAGCCTCCACGTTGTTCTTGCTCTGAGTCCAGCTGAGGATTCCGTAGACTCCGGCGCAGATGAGGTAGATCTGCACGACAGCCATTGCAAAGAGGCTGTTTGAGAAATATACCCAGAGATACATCACTGCAGTGACGATACTCAGATACCACATCATCTTCTTCTGAAGTATCTGGAAAATGACGTAGGTGAATGCAAACAGTGTTGCTATCAGTTCGAATGTGTTCATAGTTTATCTTATCGAATAACTTATCCTTACCATTGCGTTTATCGGGGCCTGCGGGAAATATCCGCAGCTGTCCCCGTAACTCCAGGCATCTGCAACATACCGGCTGTTGAACAGATTATCTGCAAAAATAGATAATTTTAATTTATCAAACGAGTATTCTGCCGTTGCACTTGCCACAGAATATGCAGGAAGCTTGTGTTCAGGACTTGAAAGATTGTCAAAATACTGACTGCCAACAACTTTATCTGAAAGAACCAGCTTCAGCCGCCTGGCAGCCTGCCATGTGGCCGAGAATCCGCCCACATAGCCTGGTGAAAGCATGAGATCGGTCCTGGACGAGCCTGCAGGGGCGGTTTTATCAACAATCTTGTTTGTGCTGAAGGTAGAATTCGCCTCAAATGAAAGGGAAGCAAGCGGGGCCACCTTCAGTGAAAGTTCAAGCCCTCTCCTATAACTTTTTGGAATATTAGCCTTGATCATGTAGCCGCTGCTTGAAATCTTGCCTGTCTCGACCAGCTGGTCTCTATATTCCATGCAATAGAGGTTTGCAGAGAAAGCCAGACGCTCTGCATTGAAACGGTAGCCGGCCTCGAAGTCGGCAAGCCGTTCGCGCTTCAGACCGGTATCCATGGCTACCGCATCCTTGATGTCGCTGCGGCAGGGCTCCTTATGAGCCAGAGCCGCGCTTGCATACATGCTGCCCCTCTCTCCCACCATCAGTGTCACTC
>JAGHVP010000085.1 GCA_018064305.1 Candidatus Equibacterium intestinale
ATAGAGTGCGGTACTGGATGCCGCAAGGTGACTCCCGCACACGACACCAACGACTATATGCTGGGCAAGACCCACAATCTCGAGACTATCGACATATTCAACGCAGACGGCACAATCTCGGCCGCTTCGCCCCTGTATGTCGGCATGGACCGTTTTGCATGCCGCAAGCAGATTGTGAAAGACCTTGATGCAGCAGCACTGCTCGAGGCAGTCGAGGACTATGAGAACAAAGTGGGCTATTCAGAGCGCAACCCCGACACTGCAGTCGAGCCGCGCCTCAGCCTCCAGTGGTTCCTCAAGATGCAGCATTTCGCAGACATCGCCCTTCCTCCCGTAATGGACGGCGACATAGAGTTCTTCCCTCCGAAATACAAGACAACCTACAACAACTGGCTGTCGAACATCCAGGACTGGTGCATCTCACGCCAGCTCTGGTGGGGACACCGCATTCCAGCCTACTATTTCGACAATGGTGGGGAAGAGAAGGATTTTGTTGTAGCCGAAAATATTGACAAGGCCCTTGCAAAGGCGATAGAGAAGAGCGGCAACAAGAATCTTACCGTTGCAGACCTCACCCAGGACGAGGATGCCCTCGACACCTGGTTCTCTTCATGGCTGTGGCCCATCTCCCTCTTCGACGGAATCAACAATCCCGGCAACAAGGAGATAAACTACTATTATCCTACATCAGACCTCGTAACTGGTCCCGACATCATCTTCTTCTGGGTTGCCAGAATGATCATGGCCGGATATGAATATGTGGGCAAGATGCCTTTCAAACATGTGTACTTCACAGGTATCGTGCGTGACAAGCTCGGCCGCAAGATGTCGAAGCAGCTTGGCAACAGCCCCGACCCCATCGGTCTCATCGAGCGTTTCGGCGCAGACGGTGTGCGTATGGGCATGCTCCTCTGCACCTCTGCCGGCAACGATATCCTCTTCGACGAGAGCCAGGTAGAGCAGGGACGTAACTTCTGCAACAAGATATGGAATGCATACCGCCTCGTAAAAGGCTGGAATGTGGCTGGTACAGAGGCTCCCACTGCAGCAAAGATAGCTGTGGAGTGGTTCAACGCGCTGCTTGACGAAAGCATCGCCACTATCAACGACCATTTCGACAAATTCCGCATCAATGACGCACTGATGGTTGTCTACAAGCTTTTCTGGGACGACTTCTGCGCATGGTATCTGGAACTGGTGAAACCCGCGTTCGGCGAGCCTGTATCACGTGAGGTATATGACGCCACACTTGCAATTTTTGACAAGCTGCTCAAACTCCTGCATCCCTTCATGCCTTTCATCACTGAAGAGCTCTGGCAGAATCTGGAGCCTCGCAGGGAAGGCGAGACTATCATGCTGCAGAGGCTGCCCGAAGCCGGTGAGTCAGACAAGGCAATAATCTCTGATTTCGCAGTGGCATGCGGTGCGGTGGTTGAGGTGAGGGCAATCCGTCAGAGCAAGGGCATCAGTCCCAAGGAGGCTCTGAACCTTGTGGTGAAGGGTGCTTTCCCCGAAAAGATGATTCCCGTGGTTGCGAAGATGGCAAACATCAGCAAGCTTGACATCGCAGAGAGCTTTGACTCATACGGTGCAGGGCAGAGCTTCCTGGTCGGTACCACAGAGTTCTTCGTGCCTCTTGCAGGAATGATTGATACTGAGGCCGAGAAGACCAAGGTGCTTGCAGAGATTGCGCGTTACGAAGGCTTCCTGAAAGGTGTGAACGCCAAGCTGGGCAACGAGCGTTTCGTGGCTAATGCACCTGAGGCTGTGGTGGCTATGGAGCGCAAGAAACAGAGCGACGCAACTCTCAAGATAGAGGCACTGAAGGCCCGTCTTGCACAATTATAATTCGACATATAAACTTTTATAAAACAATAAGTTATGAAGACTATCCTTTTGTTCGGATCTCTCGGTTGGCCCGAGATCATCATCATCCTCTTTGTTGTCGTGCTTCTTTTCGGCGGTAAGAAGATCCCCGAGCTTATGCGCGGCGTGGGCAAAGGTGTGAAAGAGTTCAAGAAGGGAATGAAAGAGGTTGAAGGAGAAGTGAACGAGATCAAGGCTGAGATTGAAAAAGAAGAGCCTAAAGAGACAAAATAGCCTTTAGAGGAAATGGCAGAAAAAGAGATGTCCTTCTGGGACCATCTTGACGAGCTCAGGGGCGTGTTGCTCAAGAGCGCGGTGGTTATACTAGTGCTGATGATGGGTGCTTTCTTCCTGAAAGAACCTGTCTTCAACATCATATTCGCCCCGCTCGACAGCAATTTCGTGCTCTACAGGGTTTTCGACAAGTTCCTTGCTTTGCTTGGGTGGGGTAAGGTGCCCGATTTTGATGTCCAGGTCATAAACATCAAGATGACGGCGCAGTTCTTCACTCATGTGAAGGTCTCTTTCTATGTCGCTCTGATAGTGGGGATGCCCTTCCTGTTCTACGAACTGTGGACATTCGTGCGCCCCGCTCTTTATGAAAAGGAAAAGAAGGCAATCAAAGGCTCGTTCGGGTTTGCCGGTATCCTTTTCTATCTGGGTGTGCTGGTGGGCTACTATCTTGTTCTGCCCCTCACAGTCAGATTCCTGGGAACATATCAGGTCTCTCCAGACGTTCCCAACTCCATCGACCTGAGTTCCTACACCGGTATGTTCACCTCCCTTATCATCATTATGGGAATTGTGTTCGAGATGCCGATCCTGGCTGCCCTGCTTTCGAAGATCGGGGTGATTTCAAAGGAAATGCTGAAGGAATACCGCCGCTATGCAGTGGTGATCCTGCTCACTCTTGCGGCAATCATAACTCCCAGCGGCGACCCGTTCACACTTATGGTTGTGGCAATCCCGCTATATCTGCTGTATGAGGTGAGCATCCTTGTTACAAAGAGCAAGGCTGAACAGGAAAAGCTTGAAGACGACGATGATATCGATTAACAATCTTACTCTTTCTTTCGGTGGGTTCACCCTCCTTAATGATATAGACCTGCATATTTCCGAAAAGGACCGCATAGGTCTTGTTGGAAAGAACGGCGCCGGGAAGACCACTCTGCTCAAGATTATCACCGGTGAGACTCATCCCACCACAGGCAAGGTGATGGTGCCCGATTCGCTTGTGATAGGGTATCTGCCTCAGCAGATGAAGCACAACCACGGCCGCAGCGTCATAGACGAGACGATGACCGTCTTCGGCGACATGTTCGCCCGCCAGCGCCGTCTTGAAGAGATATCGGTCGAGCTTGCCACCCGTGAGGACTACGATTCGAAGGAATACAACCGCCTGATAGTGGAGATGAACGAGATCAACGACCATCTGTCCATGGATGCCGGAGAGTCGCCCCGCGTGCAGGCAGAAAGGGTGCTGCACGGCCTCGGGTTCAAGGATGACGAGCTCGACCGCCCCACCGAAACTTTCAGCCAGGGGTGGAACATGCGTATAGAGCTTGCCAAGATCCTGCTCCACAATCCGGACGTGCTGCTGCTTGACGAGCCTACCAACCATCTTGATATCGAGTCCATAGAGTGGCTTGAGGAGTATCTTCATAATTTCACCGGTTCCCTGGTGCTGATATCGCATGACCGCCGTTTCCTTGACAACTGCACCAACCGCACAGTAGAGATAATGCTTGGCCATATCCACGACTACAAAGTGCCTTACAGCCAGTATGTCGAGCTTAGGAAAGAGCGCGTGGCGCAGCAGCGTGCCGCATATGACAACCAGCAGCGCACAATCGAAAAGACAGAGGAATTCATAGAAAGGTTCAGATACAAGCCCACAAAGAGCAACCAGGTGCAGAGCCGTATCAAGCAGCTTGAGAAGATGGACCGCATAGAGCTTGAGATAGAAGACAACTCTGCGCTGCATCTGAAGTTCCCGCCCGCACCTCGCTCGGGTGATGTGGCGTTCAAAGTGAAGGACGCAGTGGTGAGCTATCCCGACGCTCCTCAGAAGATAATCCTGAACGGTGCAGACATAGAGATCAAGAGAGGGGAGAAGGTGGCGTTTGTAGGGCGTAACGGCGAAGGCAAGACCACCATGGTGAAGGTGCTCATGCGCAAGCTTTCCCCCGTTGAAGGAGAGGCTGTCGTGGGCCATAATGTAAAGATTGGCTATTATGCGCAGAACCAGGATGATATGCTTGACAGGAACGACACTGTGTTCGACACTCTCGACCGTATTGCGGTGGGGGATGTCCGCACCCAGCTCCGCGACATCCTGGGAGCATTCCTGTTCCGCGGCGAAGATATAGACAAGAAGGTGGCTGTGCTCAGCGGAGGTGAGAAGGCGCGTCTTTCAATGGCCCGTCTGATGCTTGAGCCATACAACCTCCTGGCGCTTGACGAGCCTACCAACCACATGGATATCCGCTCGAAGGATATCCTGAAGCAGGCCCTGAACAAATATGACGGTACGCTGATAGTGGTGTCACACGACCGTGACTTCCTGTCGGGGCTTGTAGACAAGATATATGAATTCGGTGACGGGCATGTGCGCGAGCACCTTGGTGGTGTGGATGATTTCCTGCACCGCAAGAAGATAGAGAACCTCCAGGCGCTCGAAAGACAGAAACCTGCCGCCCAGCCAGTGGCAGAGACGGCTGTGAAGCAGCCTGAAGCCCGGCCGGCACAGCAGCCTGCAAAGGCGTCGCAGGAAGACCGCGCGGCAAGGAAGGAACTGTCACGCCTTAAAAACCGGTTCAACAACCTTGAGAAGGCAATTGCCGAACTGGAAGGGAAAATGGCTGAAATCGAAAAGGTCCTGTCGGCCCCGAAGGATGGTGACGACATTATGGAACTTACGCGTCAGTATCTGGAACTGAAACGTGACCTTGATGCGAAGATGGACGAATGGACCGAGCTGGCTGAAAAACTTGAACAATAATCTAATCTATTAGGAAATGAACTATCTCTATGGAATGCACCCTGTGAAAGAGGCTGTCGAGGCCGGGCGCAAATTTGAAAAAGTGATGCTTAAACAGGGGCTTGAAGGGCCTCAGTTCCGCGAGCTGATGGAGCTTTTGAAAGAGAAGGACATACCATATCAGTTTGTCCCTGCCGAGAAGCTCAACCATCTTGTGCACGGTTCGCACCAGGGGGTGATAGCATATATATCAGAGATAGATTATATCCCGTTCGAAGAGATGATAGAGAATGCTCTTGCCCACAAGGCGGCGTCTCTTTTCCTGATTCTCGACGGTGTAAGTGACGTGCGCAACTTCGGCGCAATCGCCCGTACCGCCGAATGCGCCGGTTTCGACGGCCTGATCCTCCCTGCAAAGGGCGGTGCTCCCATCAATGCAGATGCCATCAAGACTTCTGCCGGTGCTCTGGTGCGCATCCCCACGGCAAAGGTGTCGAACCTGAAGCTTCCAATCTTCTATCTGCGCGATTCGGGATTCCAGATTGTTGCAGCAACAGAAAAGGCCGAAGGGTTCATATATGACATAAACTTCAAGAAGCCTACTGCAATCGTCATGGGAAGCGAGGGCAACGGTATCTCAAATGCAGTGCTTGACCTGTGTGATATCGACGCCAAAATACCCATGGCCGGTACAATAGGCTCCCTGAACGTGTCGGTAGCAGCCTCGATATTCATGTACGAGGCTGTGCGTCAGCGTAATCTATAGTCTCTTGAGGCTTGCTGCGCGACCTACCTGGGGAATAATCTTCAGGTTTTTGTTGTCGCTCTTGTAAAGGCAGGTGCTTACGCCTGAAAGGCTCACCTCGAGCACTTTCTCCACATTGATCTTTGTGGTGGAGGCTCCGCTGCATTCGATGTCTGCTTTGTCTACAGTGAGTTCGCTGGAGTCGAGATGCGATGCTCCGCTGCATTCACATTCAAGTTCGGATGCGCTTCCGACGAGTGTGACCTTGGCGCTTCCGCTTGCTTCCACACCATATTCGTCACAGTTTCCGGTAACTGATATGGAAGCCATTCCTGCCGCTTCGATCTCTACGGAAGAGCAGTCGGCCAGTATGCATGCCTTGGATGTTCCGCTGACGTCTATGTCCAGTTCGCCGGCTGCAACGGAAAGTCTGTCGACAGACGATGCTCCGGAGAGGAAGATGTCGAATTCGCCGCGCAGCCCCTGGAATGTCTCTTCCGATGTGAGGGTGCAGCTTCCTGAAAGGTGGATGCTTGAAAGGTCAGGCACGGTGATGGTGAGGGTGGGGTGCGGTGCTGAAAGTGAGTTGATCTGGTTCACAAGTTTTGTGGGGGCACCTTTGATGCTGACATACAGAATGTTGTTCCTGACATTCACGTTGAGGTACTGCTCTATATCGGTGTCAATCACTACTGTTGCGGAGTATTCCTGACCCTGCTGCAGGGTGATGTCGAAATTCGATGATATGTCTATTCCGAAGAATGAGTCAAGGCCGGTGAAGCCCCTTGTAATGTTTCCGGCACCTGCAGTGATGCAGAGCAGGAGTGTTGCCGCGGCAAGAAGAAATCTTTTCATACTACTTTTCGAATTGATTTATTAAATTTGTAAAATTTCAGTTCAAAAATACAATTTTATCTCAAAAACCGTGCTATCTATCAAACAGACTTTCCTCATGCTTGCGGCATTTCTCATGCCGGTCTCTTTTTTCGCCCAGAACAATAATGACGGAAAAAGCGTGCTGCGCGACCCTTCCTTGTCGAAAGGGCTTGCTGTGGAGAGCATTACGGACCCTGCTTCACTGTCGGGCAATCTGCTGGTAGATACAACCGCAAAGCCGGAATGGCATCTGTGCCAGCCTAATTCACGCTTCGATGCGGCCAAGTGTACAATGGAGACCAGGGGAGACAACACCATCTTCAACGTGGCCGGCAACGGCAATCTGCTTGCAAAGGTGGTACGCGTCAATCCTGTAAGGAATGTGCTTTATCTGGAATGCAACGCCTCTGCAGAATATACCGGAATCCGCCGGGACGGCCAGCCGTGGGTCGGGCTCTGGGCTTCGCAGTCACTCGACAGCCTGAGGGTGGCATCATGCCGCCAGCTCGCGCTCCATATGGAGTACCGGGTCACTTTCTATGAAGACTGCATGGGATTTCTTGCCGATAAGGATGTCCATTCTGCCGTATGCTGCGCAAGTCTGATACTGAAGAATGATAATAAGGGAAGCGATGCATACGGAAAGCGCCTCAAAGTGGTTGTCCCGATGTTCGACAACCGGAATGTGGGTCTGCCGTATAACGGTGGAGTGGATAAAGAAGGTGACATGGTGGTTTTCAGGCCGGCATCGGAGAAATGTCTCTCTTCCGGAAGAATACCTAAGGTGAAACAGAAAGAGTTTGTCAACGTGGTGCTGCTGCCGGTTGTCACACAGGCTGTAAAGGCTGCGGCAATGAATGGATACATGCCCGGTGCGGTGCCTGACGATTTCCTGATTGAAGGATTCACCGTAGGCTGGGAGATGAAGGGCACCTTCAATTCTGCTGTGGAAATAAAGAACCTTAAATTGATATATCTATGAAAAAATCACTATTAATCTTTGCCCTTGCCTTTGCTGCAGTGTCATGCGCTGACAAGGCTCAGGAACTTGCGCTTATTCCGCAGGAAAACTTCACTCAGGAGGTTGACGGCAAACAGGTATCCCTATATACTCTTGCTGCCGGTGATATCACTATGCAGGTTACAAACTACGGCGGCCGCGTGGTATCGCTCTGGACTCCCGACCGCAACGGTCATAAAGAAGATATCGTGCTCGGCTATGAAACCCTTGACCGCTATCTCAACAATACCGGCGAGCGCTATCTCGGCGCATGTGTCGGTCCCGTGGCAAACCGTATCGGCAACGCCAGGTTTGAAATCGACGGTACAGAGTACTCTGTCGAGGCAAACGAGGGCGGGCTCAAATGCCTTCACAGCGGTATCGGCGGGGTGGACCTGAAGGTCTGGGATGTTGTGGAAACCACTGAAAACAGCATCGTCCTCCATTACCTTGCCGCCGACGGCGAAGGCGGATTCCCCGGCAACAGGGATATCAACATGACATACACCCTCACTCCCGAAAACTGCTTCGAGATCAAATATGCGGTTAC